>JBCCZH010000090.1:0-9803 GCA_039188075.1 Pseudomonadota bacterium | reverse complement strand
TCCTCAAACGCTCGACCATGCCGGAGCGTTGACAGGTATTGTTATCAACCGAGTTCGAAATAAGTTGATCGAACGAGGACAGATCGACATGCTCGAAAAAGCTCAATCACAGCGTCGCACGGGTTTTACGGTTCCGGACTTCAAGTTCGTGACAGCCGCGTTTGAGTATGTTTCGGCGCGCCCGATCACTTTTGCATTTCTGGCGTTGCACACGGGATTCGCCGCGATTTATCTGATTGTATTTCAAATTACGCGGCTCGAACCCTTCTATGCATCCCTGGAAGGGACTTTGATCAACACGATACCCCTCGCCACCCTTTCGGCATTGGTCATCTGGTCACTTCATCGAGCGGTGCTGGGCCATGCCTTATGGCGCCATGTCGTAGCGCACCCTGTATTGGCAATCGCGTTCACTTTTCTCTGGTACTTCGTCGTTATTATTGGACGCGGTTACAATGGAAATTGGCTCGAGGACGGTTTCACAATCAGGCCGTTTGGCTGGATCGCCGGCGTTTGGCAATTATACCAAGGGATCGCCCTTTATGGGATGGTCGCGATGTTCGCGTACGCCGCACATTTCTATCGAAGAATGAAACGAGCCGAAATGACCGGTTCCGAGACCACGATTTCCCAGTCATCGTCATCGGAAAGATCTGATAAGCTGCTCATAAAATCTGGAAGTGAATATCTGTCAGTGGCGCACAACGACATCGTCTTTCTGGAGGCCGATGGAGATCAGGTTCAGGTGCATTGCAAAACCCGGACCTTGTCGACATCCAAAAGTCTGGCGTCGCTGGCGGCCCTTTTGCCCACGCCACCCTTCATCCGAATTCATAGGTCTTATATTATCAGTACAGAAAGCGTTTTATCTGCTGAACCTGCCGGAAACGGTCGACTGACGATTCACTTGATCAACGGTAGAAGCGTAGTGTCCAGCCGCTCAGGCGCTCAAGCGTTCCGCAAGCGTGTCGATTGAGCGGCCATAAGTGTCGATTCGACGAATTTTTTCCGCCACCGATTTCTACATCCATAAAGGAACCTATGCGAATCTAAGCGGAGATTAATAATGCGAATTTTGATCCTTTCATCATTGTGGATTGCTGGTTTGGCTGGAGGTTGTGTTGGGCCGGAGCCGATCACGATGATTGAATCGCGCACAGGCCTTTCCGGCGACCCCGTGACGATACGTATCGAAAACGCTCCTGAGATTGTCCGCATTACAGCAGTGCGAAATTGGGGTTGGACTGAAACCACCCTGCATCGGTCGTCTGCAGTGTTCCAATCTGTCGACGGTGTCATCGACGTGAGCGAGACCGCGCCCGTCTCCGGCAGCTATTCCGGTGTATCTCCGGCAGGGCTATTTTGGGCGATGAAGAATACAGACGAGCCAGCCGTGCCCGAACAAACCTCCGACCAAGTGACCTTTGAAGTTGATTACCTGGATGACGGGATTGTCGATTTTGTTACGGACGTGACCCTAAAAACCGCGAATGACGCTTTCGAAGAGTTGGAAGTCACGCCGGATTTACCAGGGGCGTTCTTGTATTTACCCGATGGTATTGATCGCCCCCCTGTCATCATTGCCATGGGCGGATCAGAAGGCGGGGATCGATCCGCGCGGCGCATCGGATCCAAATTTGCATCTCGCGGATACGCCGTTCTCGGGCTCCCCTATTATTCGCCGGCCTATGGGGATCAGGAACAACAGTTTCCGGAATTGCCGCGGGCCTTCGTGGACATACCCGTGGATAAGATCGAAATCGCACGGGACTGGCTGCAAGAACGGGAAGATGTCGATGCGTCACGCCTGGCGCTATACGGGGTTTCAAAAGGTGCCGAGTTTGCTTTGGTCGCAGCCAGCAAGGTCGAGGGAATTTCAGCTGTCATTGCCATTGTTCCGACCGATGTCATCTGGGAAGGCTGGGGGTCGGGCGCCGAGGCCGGCACCACATCCAGCTTTTCCTGGCGCGGTAAACCGCTTCCCTTCATGCCCTATTACAAAATGGAAGAGGAAATTGCCAAATTCAGTGATCCAAACGCCGACGCCCGAATGCGCACGCCTCATGATGCGGGTCGCGACGCCTATCCAGAGCGTTTGGACGAAGCGCGCATTCTTGTCGAGGCGATTGACGCTCCGGTATTCCTGGTCGGCGGCGATATGGACGATGTTTGGGCTTCCGGTCCAATGGCGCGCAACATAAAGGCGACGCGCGACGCAGAAGGCCTGTCGACCGAACTATATGTTGAACCGCGTGCAGGTCACTATTTGTCAGGCGATGGCTACGCGCCCATGTATGCATTCCAGGACGAAGAAGATGCTGTAATTGAAGCACGCCTCAGAGTCCAAGCCTGGCAAGCCTTACTGGTATTTTTAACCGAGAACCTCTGAACGCGGCGTGAGACCGGCCAGTCTGACCTCAGCATGACGCCTCGTTCCGGCTGGATCAGCCGGACTTCGTCTTCAGCGTCACGATCTCTTCCGCGATGGTCGGGTGGACCGCGCATGTGTCATGAAATTGCTGTTTGGTGGCGCCCATTTTGACGGCAATGCCGAGCATCTGGATCATCTCTCCGGCATCGGGCGAAACGATATGCGCGCCGACCACGACCTGATCTTCCTGGCGGACGATGACTTTCATGAAGACGCGTTCGGCCTTGCCATTCAGCATATTCTTCATCGGCCGGAACTTGGTCTTGTAGACGTCGACTTTGCCGTACCGGCGTCGGGCTTCGTGTTCCGCCAGTCCGACTGTACCAACTTCAGGTTGGGTGAAGACTGCGGTCGGAATGGTGTCATGATCGAAATGGCGCGGATTGTCGCCGAACTCGGTATCGGCAAAAGCATGCCCCTCTCGGATCGCAACCGGGGTCAGTTCAGCGCGGCGGGTGACGTCGCCGACGGCCCAGATATTCTCGACATTGGTCTTCGAATAATTGTCGACCACGATTTCATGGCGGTCCCCCACAGCAACACCGGCAGCCTCCAGGCCAAGCCCGTCAATGTGCGGGCGCCGGCCGACGGCCATCATGATGACGTCGGCATCCAGGGCCATGCCATTGTTCAGCGTCAGGTGCAGCGGCGCTTCGGCATTATCGGTTTTCTCGATCGACTCGAAGACGGTGTTGGTGATGACCCGAACCCCGGCCTCTTTCAGGCCTTCATGCACTTCGGTGCGGATATCCATGTCGAAGCCATTGAGCACGGTATCACCGCGATAGACCAGGCACGTCTCAACCCCGAGACCCGCGAAGACATGCGCGAACTCACAGGCAATATAACCGCCCCCCGCAATCACGATATGCTTCGGCAATTCGGTCAGCTGAAAAACGCCATCCGACGTAATTGTATGCTCGACGCCGGGAAGCTCTTCAGCGGATGGCCGCCAGGGCGATCCCCC
Source organism: Pseudomonadota bacterium (assembly GCA_039188075.1). Taxonomy (GTDB): domain Bacteria; phylum Pseudomonadota; class Alphaproteobacteria; order Caulobacterales; family Hyphomonadaceae; genus Henriciella. The sequence continues at coordinate 6,405 of JBCCZH010000090.1, read as the reverse complement.
CACCGCAATCAGGATTTTATCCGCAGTAATCGTGCGTCCACTTTTGATCAGTTTGATCGTGTGGGCGTCGACAAACTCGGCGCGCTCTTCGAACACATCAACGCCAGCATTGACCTGACCGCTCATATAGAGTCCGGACAGGCGATCGACTTCGGCATGCAGATTGGCCATAAAGCCCGGGAAATCGAAATCGCCGACCGTTATGTCCCAGCCATATTTCTTGGCCTCATCCAGCTTGCGACCATAGTCACTCGCATAGACCATGAACTTTTTCGGGACGCAGCCGCGGATCACGCAGGTGCCGCCCATGCGATATTCTTCGGCCAGCGCCACCTTGGCGCCATGGCCCGCCGAAATCCGCGCCGCGCGCACGCCGCCCGAGCCACCGCCAATCACAAATAGATCATACTCATAGGAATGGTCGGCCATGGTTTTGTCCTTGCTCGGGAAATAGTATCTGGCAATCACCGGGGGCGGCGGTCGCGTCTAGTACTCGTATATAGTGGCGCCGTCCTCGGCTCCAATGATCACGGTGCGCGCCAGATTGATAAACAATCCGTGTTCGACCACGCCTGGAATATTGGCGAGCAGATGTGCTGCCAAGGCCGCGTCCGGGATCGTGCCGCAGGAACAATCGAGAATGAAGTTACCGCCATCCGTAACCAGAGGCTTATGACCCGCATCCGTCCGCACCTTGATCATCGGTTTGAGGACACCGGCTTTCTTCAAGGCGTCATAGACTTTCTTGGCGGTGATCGTGTAGCCGAACGGCGTGACTTCCACTGGCAGCGGAAACTTGCCGAGCGCTTCGACATGTTTCGAACTGTCCGCGATGACCACCATCAAATCGCTGGCATTGGCAATGATCTTTTCGCGCAGCAGCGCCGCGCCGCCGCCTTTGATCAATTGCGCGTTCTGATCGACTTCATCCGCGCCATCCACAGTCAGTTGAATGCGGTCGACTTGCTCAACATCCACTAAAGGCACGCCCAGCGATTCCGCCAGTCGGCGCGTTTGCTCACTGGTCGGAACGCCGCGCACAACGAGGCCGTCGGAAATGTCCTCAGCCAGAAATTCGACAAAATACTTCGCCGTTGAGCCGGTGCCGAGTCCGATGGTCATGCCATCTTCGACGAAATCCATGGCGGCCTGGGCCGCGTTTTCCTTCTCGAACTCATTCGCCATATCCGGCTCTCCCTCAGCCCTTTTTTCTGGCGGCTTTGATTTCCGCCATTTTATCCCGGAAGGTCGTCGCCCAGCCCGGTTTCTGCATTTGCCGGCCCCGCCCAACCGCAAGCGCATCCGGCTCAACGTCCTTGGTAATCACAGATCCCGACCCGACATAGGCGCCGGCGCCGATCGTGACCGGCGCAACCAGGGCGGAATTTGACCCGACAAACGCACCTTCGCCAATCGTCGTCTGATACTTCTGGAAGCCATCATAATTACAAAAGATGGTTCCGGCGCCGATATTCGCGCCCGCACCGACATCACCGTCACCAAGATAAGACAGGTGATTGGCCTTGGCGCCAGCGCCCATTCTGGTTTTCTTGACCTCGACAAAATTCCCGATCTTCACGCCGCGTTCCAGCACGGTTCCCGGACGCAATCTGACATAGGGTCCGATCTCGCAATTCTCTGCGACATGGGCGCCTTCCAGATGCGAAAAGGCTCGCACGCGCGCGCCGGTTCGAACATGCACGCCAGGCGCGAATACGACGCCTGGCTCAAGAATGACGTCATTTTCAATCTCGGTGTCATAGCTGAAAAACACCGTTTCCGGCGCGGTCATCGTAACACCCGATTGCAGGAAGGCGTGGCGCTTCCTTGTCTGAAACGCAAGCTCAGCCTGCGCCAGCTCGACCCTGGAATTGACGCCCAGTACGTCTGCTTCATCGCAGGCCACCGCGCGGCATCTTTGCCCCGCGTCTCGGGCCAGGCCGACAATATCGGTGAGATAGTACTCGCCCTTGGCATTGTCATTGGTGACCTGGTCGAGCAGACCGAACATGGTTTCGGCAGACGCCGCCATGACGCCAGAATTGCAAAACCGGATGCTGAGCTGCGCCGGCGTCGCTTCCTTGGACTCGACAATCGCATCGAGATTGTTTTTCTCGTCAACGACGAGGCGGCCATAAGCGCCTGGATCGGCAGCGTCAAAACCAAGGACACCAACCGCCGCACCAGCATCCAGTTCATGGAACAAGGCTTCGACGGCGTCGGTCGGGATGAGCGGCGTGTCGCCATACAGAACGACCAGGTCGCCCTGAAAACCGGCCATTGCCTCTTTTGCCGCCAACACGGCATGCCCGGTGCCAAGCGGCGGGTCCTGAATGGCAATGGCGTCAGCGCCAAGCGTTTCCGAGACGTGGTCCTGAACGGCCTGGCCCGCGGGACTGCAAACAACGATGATCTTGTCGCAGCCCACGCTGCGTGCGAGCGCGACGGACCAATCGACCATGGCCCGTCCACCAACCTGATGCAGCACTTTCGGCATGGATGAACGCATCCGCGTGCCCTGCCCGGCAGCTAGAATAATGGCGGCTCGATTCCCCATGGCAAAAACACCCTCGCGAAATTTCTGCGTCTGCCCTAGAGCAAGAACCGAGTCGATGCGAGCCCTATTCGCGGAAGGACCTGTAGATGAGCTTTGATTTTTCCGGCTGGACGCTGGTTTTCGACCTGGATGGGACGCTGGTTGAAACCGCGCCCGACCTGCATGCGGCGCTGAACCACACTCTGGCGCACAAGGGTCTTGGACCGGTTACGCTCGATACGATCAGGATGATGATCGGGGATGGTGCGAAAGCCATGATCCGCAAGGGCCTGACCTATCACCAGGTCCCGATTGACCAGGCCGAGATTGAAGAACAGCTCTGGCCGGTCTTTCTCGACTATTACGGCGCGAATATCACGCAATTCAGCCTGCCGTTTGAGGGCAGCTTGGCTTGTTTGTCTGATTTACAGCGAGACGGGGCGACCCTGGCCGTCTGCACGAACAAAGCGCAAGGCCTGGCCGAGCAGGTTTTGAACGGCCTGCAAATGGATCGTCAGTTCAAGGCAATCATTGGCGGCGATGAACTGCCCGTCAAGAAGCCGGACGCGCATCATCTTCTGGAAACCGTTGCGCGCAGCGGTGGTGATCCGGCACGCGCCATCATGGTGGGTGACTCCCAAACAGACGAAAAGGCAGCCCGCAATGCTGGGCTGCCTTTCGTGTTCGTATCATTTGGATATGGCACCCTCTCCGGCCAACCCTACGAACGTCTCAGGTCAATTGATCACTGGCGTGATATGCAGCAAGCCCTCTCACAACTTGCTGCCGGTCGACCCTAGTCTGGACGATACTCGCTGCGGACCTCGTTCACATTGACGAGTTTGCGACGCGGCATGCCATTGACCATGTTGCTGCGGACGTCTGTACGTGCGCTGCGCATTGCGGGAACGAAGCCAGCATCGACCAGGTCGACTTCCACTTCATAGCCACGCTCGGACCAATATTCGGCAATTTTGTCCTTGAGACGGCGTGCGCCGTCGGTGTTGCACCAATCTTTCATTATTCTCACTCTCCACATCTTGGATGTCGTCTTCGCAGGTTAAATTTAGACGACTGCTAAAAGATGTCCTTCACTGCACTACGGGGCTTGTTGCCCGTTCTAAGCCCCCCCTAGATGCATGTAACGAAACCGACATACAAGCTCTTTTTTGGATGAAAATTTCCTAAGCTTTTTCGATGAACAGCTGTTCATAATGAACAACCATTCATCTGTTAATTAGTTTACACTCAGGGTTCACAAAAGTGTCGAATTCTCAATAACAGCGGCATATTTGCTCATAATTCGCTGTTCATCCAATAAACCTGGATTCCTCAGGATTTCATTGCAATCCCAACAAAAATACTATAATTGCATATCTGCTATACTATAATGCATGGTTTCTTTAACCATCATATGACAGCGTTCGACAACTGTTCTCCTGCGAAACGCCGCCTTATTCAGCGTTTTTCCGTTTAGAAGGCCGAATATTCGCTTACGATCATACGGCACGGCAGCGGCTAGCTGAACTCGAACCATGTGCGCACAGATTTTCACGCCCTTACCGCAATCTAAAGCTGGACCATGCGCCAAAATACATCACATAGGAACGTATGAGTTTTGATCTGCGTACATTCAGAGACACGCTTGGACTATTTGTCACCGGCGTCACCGTGATCACGACGCGTGATTCGTATGGGACGCCTGTGGGAATCACGGCCAATTCGTTCAATTCAGTCTCCTTGGACCCGCCCCTGATCCTGTGGTCGGTCGGACTCAATGCGCTGAGCCTGGACGCCTTTGCGAATGCCAGCGCCTTCGCCGTACACATCCTGCGGGAAGACCAGGCCGATCTGTCCCAACGCTTTGCCCGGTCTGGTGCCGACAAGTTCAATGGCTTGAAGATTGAGTCAGGTCTGAATGACGTCCCGCTCCTGCCGGATTGCGCCGCGCGACTGGAATGTCTGCCCCATGCTCAACATCCAGCCGGCGATCATATTCTGTTCATTGCCCGCGTTCATCGTCTAGCATCCGACTCAGATGCGATGCCCCTCGTCTATCATGGTGGACGCTATGCTGAGCTCGCAGATAAGCCGGTAAACTCCATCTAATAGATGGTTAAGATCGCTGGCAAAACTGGGGGCAGCTCTTAGCGGAATCTAAGACAATCTCTGAGATAAGCAGGGTCACGAGGTCAAAAGGCCCGGACCGCAGCCTGGCAGCTGCACGATCATGGAGATTAAAAAAATGAGCTTACGTAATCTGCTTCTGGCAGGCGCAACCCTTGCTGCGGGCACAATGGCTGTGACCGCTCCCGCAAATGCATCAATCATCGACCGCCCGCACTTTAAAGTCCTGGGTGTCGTCATCGTTTGGGCCGCTGATGATTCCAACGGCAGCACGCCAATCGCAACCGATTTTGTCATCAATGACCAAACCGGTGCTGGCGATGCGGATCTGATCCTTCAGGACGGCCGCACGGTTCTGACCGGAACGCTGACTGCGACGGCGGACTCTGCCTCGACGGCCGGGCTTGGTTCTGTTCTGAGTATCGACAATGGCACCGGCAATATCGCCACGGTTGATACAGACAGCCCATCTAACTTCGCGGCCTTCGACGTCACTGGCGCGTCACTGACCGGCGGTGCACTGACCTATGAATCAAGCTTTTACGTGGCTTCAAACACGGCTTTTGCGATCGGCGGCGCGGCCACTCAAACAGCTCAAAGCGGTGACTTCACCATGGCCAGCATTGGCTATGACATGGATGTCACGGTTTCAGGAAATGACGGCATTGCGTTCGGCGCCAATGCCCAGAACCCATTGGGCGGCTTTACGAGCTTCACAAACCTGAGCCAGGTCGACGGCACGAACCCTGTCTTTGTCGGCGGTCAGCGGACGGCTGCATCTGCCGGCACAATTGCCAGCCAGTCTGTTCGCTTTGACGCGACTTATACGCTGGGCGCTGGTGGCGCATATGACCTGTCGCAAGGCGCTGGTGAGATCCAGGCCGACGTCGTCTATACGGTCTACGTGCCGTAAGCGACCGAACACTCAAAGTCTTTGATGTGCAGCGCACCCGGTTCTGATGAGCCGGGTGCACTTGCATTCAGGCACTTTCCGGCGATGGCAATCATCGCTACACACCGACGCCATGAAAGCGATCCTGCGCAGCGCCATTGTCACGTCTATCCTGGGATGGATCATCTGGGCCTATATGGCACTTTGCAACCGCACCATACGCTGGTCGGTCGAGGGCGATGAAGACGCTCTGAAAGTCTGGCTCGGCTATCCGAACATCATTGTCGCGGCCTGGCATTCGACGATCTTGCTCCTGCCGTCCGGCTGGAACCGGATCATTCAGAAATGGCCACAGCAAAAGACGCGATCGGCGATGCTCATCTCGCTGTCCAAGGATGGTGAACCGGTTGCCAAGGCGATCAAGCATCTCGGCCTCGAAGCGGTGCGCGGATCCTCGACCCACAAACGCAAAAAGCGCGACAAGGGCGGTGTGAAAGCGCTGGCCGAAGCCTTGCGTATCTTGAAGACCGGCGGCGGCATTTGCATCACACCGGATGGGCCACGCGGGCCGGCCGAGATTGCGCAGAACGGGCCCATCATTATGGCACAGCGGTCGAGCGCGCCCATCCTGCCTTATGCGATCGTGTCCGCGCCGAGCCGGCGTCTGAAAACCTGGGACGGTTTTCGCATCCCTTATCCATTCAGCCGCGGGGCCCTGGTGTTTGGTGAAGCGGTCATCCCGTCCAAGGAAGACGATCGCGAAACCTTGCGTCAGAAATTGGAAGATAATCTGAATGCCGCCATGCAACGGGCCGAGGATTTGGCGCAAAAAAAAGGCCACTCGTGAAAG
>JBCCZH010000089.1:0-9824 GCA_039188075.1 Pseudomonadota bacterium | reverse complement strand
TTTAAATGCTGCACGCCTCGACTCGAAAACTGATAGATCGCCTGGCCGAAATGACAGAGCTCGGCAAATTGGATTGGACGGAAGATGAGGCGGGCAACGTCGCTTATGCCACCGAAGGGTACAGCGTCTCCCTGACCGAGGACCCCGGCGAAGTCATCATTACCAGTAAGGATGGCAAGGAGCTGGAACGCGCAACGGCCGAAGAGATTGCGGCGACGCAGCAGGAAGACGGGACGTCCTACACCGCAGTGGTCGCTGCCATGAGCAAGGAGGCCGCACGAATTGCCCGCGGGACCGAGGCCGCCATTTCCACGCTGCTCGCCGGCATGGATGACGCGCCTGATACGGTCGAAGCAGAGTCAGACCTCGCGGAAGACACTGAAGCCCTGCCGGAAGACCCGGTAGATGACACAACGGTTTTCGCCGCGGACCCGGTCGATACGGCCAGCGAGGAACACACTTCTTCTGAAACAGCAGAGACCGAACGCGATGAGACGTTCGACGCCGCTGCTGAGGAGCCCTCAGACGAAGCGGTCATCGCAGAGGAGACCGAAGCGGAACCCGAGCCAGAATTCGAGGCATCGGATAACAGCCCCACTGAGGAATCTGGACCAACCGAGGACGTCACGGTGGAGGCTGAAGAGGACGAAATCGAGGCGGCTGCAATCGTCCAGGATGAGGTTGCAACTGACCCAGCAGACACTGAGTCAGAAAGCGAAATGCTCGCAGATTCAGACCCAGTGGAAACGCAAGTTGAAGCGGCTGATAACGAGTCATCAGACGAAACTGAGCCGGCGGATGAGCCAGAGACTACATTTGCAACCTTCGAGACCGAAAGCGAACCGGAAGCTATTCTGAACGCAGAGCTGGAAACAGACGCCGAAACGGTCGCAGACGCGTTCGACGTCGAAACTGAAACCGAGGTCACTGAAGCCGTCGCGCGGATGGCTGACGAGGTGAAGAGCCGCCAAGATACAGGCCTTGAATCCGCCGCCGCGAGCGCCGTTGGCGCGGTCGCCCTTGCGGCGGGACTGTCCCTGCAGGATGATGACACGGCGTCTGAAGAAGCAGAAGAGGCAACGGCCAGCGAGACAGCAACGGAAACCGTTGAAGATGCGACAGAACCTCTCGCCGCGGAGCCTGCAGAACCTCCGGCCTATGTTCCATTCGGTCTGGACGATGTTGAAGAAACCGTTCAGGAGGATGCCACGCCGACTGAAAGTGTGGAGACGATGGAGGCCGCAGAACCGGAATTCGTCGCCGAAGTCGAAGAACCATTGGCAGGCATGGTCGACATCGAGCCGGAGGTCGAAGATATCGAATCACCGTTAGACGCCCTTGAGCAGATGACAGAGGATGCATTCGCTTCACGAAATGAACTGGAGGGCATCGAATCTACGGCTGCGCCGATTGAGGCTGAAACGGAGACGGCCCAACTGATCGAGAATTCCCCGATCGAGGCGTTCTCCGAAACGTCTGAACCATTTGAGGCTGAGCCGGTTGCAGAATCCGATCCTGTTGCGGTGGAGCCCACTCCAGACGCCCTTTCGGACGTTGAAGAAGTCGCCCATGCCGAGCCGGAATTGGAGCCTGTTGCAGCGACAGCGGACGCGGATGCGCCATCCGGAAACACATATAGTCTGAGCGGCATCGGCGCCGGATTTGGCCTCGGCGCCCTGTCGGCCAAGACCGAGGCCAGCGGTATTCCCGGACCAAGCACACCAAGTGTTGAAACCGGTGAAAAAGTGGTGATCGACGCAACCGATGACGTCCTGCCTAAACTGGAAGGCAATCTGAACGTCTCGCTCGCCGAAACAGCGTCAGCGGCGGTCAGCAGCGCAAATGCCGCGGCGGAACCGAGCAACCCGGCAGACGAAGCGACCGACTCCGAAGCGGACATTCTCAAACCGCGAACACGTTTCAATCCTTGGGATTGATCCAAAGCAGACTTCAAACAAACCTGGACAAGGGCGCGTCAATCAGGGCTGCGCCCTTTTTTTTCAGCAAACAAGTTGCACGACGGCCACAGAATCCACTTGTGTAAACCTTTTTACAGTCATGCTCACAGAGAAGGCTTGCCGCTGAGGCAGATCACCGAATATTCCCCGTCGCGAAGGCGTCTTATAGCGAGATGCCCCAAACCCGAAAGAAAGTGACGACGGATGGCTCTCAAAACGTCTCTTAAATTCTCTTCTGCAGCTCTTATCCTGGCGGGTCTCACAGCTACTCCTGCCCTGGCTCAAGACATGGATGACGCTGACGCGCGTCGGCTCGACCCGGTGGTTACGACCGCTCAACGAGTTGAGGAGAATGCGCAGGATGTGCCGATTTCTATCACCACCGTGGCGGGTGAGAAACTCGACAATATCAAGGCGGGCGGCGCAGATATCCGCTTCCTTTCAGCGCGTGTGCCGAGCGTTATTGCGGAAAGCTCGTTCGGACGCGCCTTCCCGCGCTTTTACATTCGCGGCATCGGCAATACCGATTTCGACCTAAACTCATCTCAACCGGTTTCTCTGGTCTATGACGATGTTCCGTATGAGAACCCGATCCTCAAGGGTTTTCCGGTCTTCGACGTAGAGGGCGTTGAAGTCCTGCGCGGCCCGCAGGGCACCCTGTTTGGACGCAACACGCCCGGCGGAATCATCAAGTTTGACAGCGTCAAGCCGGGCGAAGACTTTAACGGTTATGTCAAAGGCTCATTCGGCGAATACAAAACGTCAGAACTTGAGGGCGCCGTCGGTTTTCGCCCAAATGACCAGCTGGCATTTCGCGTGTCCGGTCTGTTCCAATATCGCGACGACTTTGTCGACAATGCGTTCACCGGTCAGAATAACGAGTTTGAAGGCTTCCAGGAAACCGCCTGGCGCGCCCAGGCGCTTTGGTCGCCGCTGCCAGCGACCGATATTCTGGTGAACGTTCATGGTCGCCAAAATGACAGCGATGCACGCCTCTTCCGTGCTAATATAATCGACCAGGGTTCCGGCGGCCTGTCCGACAGTTTCGACTTTGACACGGTCTTTTTCGATGGCCGTAACGACCTGTCGCAAAAGTCACTCGGAACTACTGTGCGCATCGATCATGCGTTCAGCGACGCGATCGACCTGACTTATGTCTATGGCATCGAAACAGCCGATGTGTTTTCCCGCGGTGATATTGATGGTGGCTTCGGCGCCGCTTTCCTCGGTGCCGGAAATTTCGGCCCGGGATTTATCCCATTCCCATCTGAAAGCGCTGGTGGCGTCGACGATCTGCGCCAGACCACGCACGAGGCTCGGCTCGCCTTTGACGATGGCGGTCCTCTGCGTGGACAGGCAGGTATCTTTATCTTTGATGAGAAGGTGAACATTTCCTCCCTGAGTTTCGACACGCTGGCACCGGGACAGCCGGTAAACGGAATCGCGCTTCGGAACCAAGATACGGACTCGACCGGGATCTTTGCCTCATTGGCCTATGACGTGTCCGACAAGGTCACAGTCGCAGGCGGCTTGCGCTTCACCGACGAAGAGAAAGAGTTCACCGCCGGACGTTCCGTCGGCCCATTTGGCTCTGGCGCGCTGGCGCCGCGCACCGTGGTGGTTGGCGACGATCAGATTAGCTGGGATCTGTCTGCCACTTACCGTCAGTCGGATGATGTCTCCTATTATGCCAAGATTGCCCGTGGATTCCGCGGACCGTCGGTTCAGGGACGGCTGGTCTTCGGCGACACGATCTCCAACGCAGACAGTGAAACCGTGTTGTCATACGAAGCCGGCGTGAAGTCGGAGCTGTATGATAATCGCGTCCGCGCCAATGCCAACGTCTTCTTCTACACGCTGGAAGACCAGCAGCTGACCATTGTCGGCGGACTGGACAATACGGTGGCCCTGTTCAATGCGGATGAGAGCCAGGGCTATGGCTTCGAGGCAGATATTGAAGCCCTGGTCACGGACAATCTGATTGTCACCGGCGGCCTGTCGTACAACGATACCGAGATCAAAGATGACGTGCTGCTGTCGCCGGGATGCGGCGCGCCATGTACCGTTCTTGATCCTGCCGTTGATGTCGATGGTCAGACCTTCTTCAATATTTCAGGCAACTCGTTCCCGAATGCACCGGAATGGATCGCCAATTTCACGGCGCGATATGGTGTCCCGTTCCAGGATGGCGAGCTTTATGTCTTCACTGACTGGTCCTTCAAAGGCGAAACCAATTTCTTCCTGTATGAGAGTGTTGAGTTCGTTGAAGACGGATACTGGCTCGGCGGTCTGCGTGCCGGCTGGGAAGGCAATAATGGGGTCAGCGTTTCGGCCTTTGTCCGCAACCTGACCGATGAACTGGTGCTCGAAGGCGGAATCGACTTCAACAACCTAACTGGGTTTGTGAACGAGCCTCGCACCTGGGGCATCGAACTGGGTGCTAAGTTCTAGGCTGCCACTGAACCAAATGCGAAAAGCCCCGCAGGATCACCTGCGGGGCTTTTTCTATTCTGCCGCAACCCGTGCCGGGTGTTGCCAGCCGCGCCCGGTCACCATTCTGAACAGGCGTTGCAGCGGCTTCATGGTCATGATCCGATACACGGCCGGCGTGAAGTAAAGCGCCAGAATAGCGGACCCTGCGACGCCACCTGCAATCCCGGTTGCCAGCGGCATCCAGAACACGTCGCCTTGCAGGATGATTGGCACAAAGCCGCCCATCGTTGTCAGCGTGGTGGCGACAATGTGCCGGGTGGCCGCGACCACGACTTCGCGCTGCGCGATGACATCATCATTTCGCGCGGCTTCATTGTTGGTCAGCAGCGACAGGACAACGATCGTGCCATTGATCGAAATACCGAGCAGGCCAAGCGCCCCGAGGATCGCATTGAAGCCAAGCGGCAGGTTGAACATCCAGACCCCGGCAAAGGCCAGGCCCATAGCCATGAAGCCAACGCCCATGACCAGAAACGCCATGCGGAAAGAGTTGAAGACCAAAGCCACGGCGCCCAGCATGACCAGGACCAGCGGCACGGCCAGGGAGGCCAGGCTGGTAATCGCATCATTGCCATTGCTCGACACGCCGCCTTCGATCCACTCATATCCCGGAGGCAATTCGAACCCGGAAGCTTCGAGGTTTTTCTTGAACGTGTCATTGATCGGTGCGGGCAGCGCATAAGGTTCGACATAGCCGAACACTTCATTAATCCGCTTGCCATCGAGCCGCACAATCGTCGCGGTTTCCGGTGTCAGCGTTAGCGTCCCAAGCGCAGACAAGGGTGTGCCGCCGCCAGGTCGTGCATTGCTGATCGTCTTGGATCGCAACTCGGATAATTCAGAGCGCCGCGCTTCCGGGGCAATGACGCGGACCGGGATCTCTTCAACCCCTTCCAGGATCGACCCGGCCTGTACGCCTTCGAGTTCTGCGCGAATTTCGCTCGCCAAGCCCGTCAGCCGGACGCCTGACATCGCCGTCGCGGTTTCGTCTGCTTCGAGGGTCACAATCGGCGCGCCGACTTGCAGACGCGAACTGGTAAAGGTCACGCCCGGCGTCTGGGCCAAAACCTGGCGCGCCTGATTGCCGAGATCGTTCAGGACATCGAGATTGTCACCGCGGATCGAAAATGCGATCGGCGCTGGCACAGGCGGACCCTGCTCGAATGGCGAAGCCAGAATCTGTGCTTGCGGGAATTCCCGGCGCAATGTGGCCTGAACATCGGTGACCAGAATGCGCGTCGTCTCATTATTGGCCAACTGGACAAACCCATTGGCATAACCCGGTACGCCTTCAGTATTGTTCATGCTGTTATAATAGACCCGCGGGCCAGGCTCGCCGACGACGAAGTGCATGCTCTCAATGTCGGGATACTGGTCGCGCAGGAAGGCATCCACTTCCAGCACGATGTCGCGGGCTTCATAGATGGTCGCGCTCGGATTGAGCGAGATATCAATCTGGAATTGGTCGCGTTCCGTCTGCGGGAAGAATTGTCCTGGCAACAGGCTGGCAAGATAGAAGCCGATGGCAACCGGAACCACACCCAACAGAACGCCGATCAGCGGATTGCGCAACACGCGTTCAATGCTCCAGCGATACCCATCGGTCAGCAGGCTGAACTTGATGCCATCGCGCCAGAACCAGCTGCGCTCTCCGGGAACAGGTTTGCGGTCCAGCATACCGGCCAGTGCTGGGATGACCGTCATCGCAATCAGGAAAGACATGATCACCGAAAGAATGACCGATGTGCCAATCATGCCGATAAACTCGCCGGCGGCGCCGGGCATGAAGGCAATGGGCGCGAAGGCCAGAACCGTGGTCAGGGTGGACGCGAAGAGCGGTCCGAACAGCTTTTTCAGTGCCTCATCAATGGCCTCAAGAATGGAGCGGCCATGCAGGCGCTCCTGCTCATACTCATCGACCACGACAATTGCATTATCGATCAACAGGCCGAGCGAGATGACCAGGCCGGTCACCGACATCTGGTGCAGCGGGTAACTGAAGAAATTGAACAGGGTGAGCACCAGCGCCACGGTGAGCGGCAGTGCCATGCCGACCACGATCGCGGCGCGCCAGCCCATGACGAAGAACAGAACCGTGAAGACGAGAAGCGCCGACATCAAGAGATTCAGTGCCAATCCGTTCAATCTCGATTCCGTGTATCTGCTTTGATCGAAAATCGGCGTCACAGAGATGTCCGCTGGAACTCCGACCGCGAATTCCTCGACCATTTCGCGCGCCGCAGCGGCCCAAACATCAACGCGCTGATTGGACTGGATATAGGCCGTCACAAACACAGCCCGCTTGCCATTGCTGAAGGCGAGCTTGGTTGGCGGGTCCTCTATCCCTTTGACGACATTCGCCAGATCTCCGACGCGCACGGCGGTCCCATCCGCATTCTGGCTCAGCGGAATGGATCTTATCCGGGCAACGCCATCGAATTCGCCGCCAATTTCGAGACCAACATTGCTGCGATCCCCGCGCACGGCGCCAGCAGGCGCCTTGGCGTCCGCGGCCGCGATCAGGCGCGCTGCATCATTCATCGAGAGGCCGGCCGCGGCCAGCGCCTCCGGATCCGCGACCACGCGAACTTCCTCTTCAGGCAGGCCCATCGTCTCGGTTTCTTCGGTCGCGCCGAGGCTACGGAACCGATCTTCCAGACCCTCAGCGAGCCGGGCCATGACCGCAAGCTGCGGTTCCTCTTCCCCTTCCCAGGTCAGGGCGACCGTCATGGTCGCCGCGCCGACATAGACCTGTCGGATAAAGGGTCTGGTGGTGCCGGGTGGTAGGTCGGCTTCCGCCAGCTGGACCTGCTGACGGATCAGGGTCCAGGCATTATCCACTTCAGTTGCGCTGAGATTTTCGGCAATTTCAATCGAGATCTGAGATGTATTGGCACGCGAAACGGCTTGCACTTCATCAATCTCGGGCAATTCCATCAAGCGACGTTCGATCGGTTCGGTCACCGTCGCTTCCATCCGTTCGGCATCGGCCCCTGGCAGGGTCGTCAGCACGAAACCGAACCGTTCAACCAGAGTCGGATCTTCCTGACGGCCGAGGGTGAGAATGGCGAAGAAGCCACTGATCAACACCACGATGATGGACAGAATGGTGAGGCGCGGGAGCTTGTAGAACAGCGTCGTCATGGCGCTTATCCATTCCCGGGCAGCAAGCCAGCGGAGCTGACTTCAACCGGAGTCACAGGCTGTCCCGGTGTGATCCGCTGCAGGCCATCAATGATTACCCGGTCGCCATCGCGAACCGCGCCGCGCACATAGATGCGATCGCCGTCCTGGTGGATGATTTCAACAATGCCAGGTTCGGCAATCCAGTCGCCACTGGAACCGCGCGCGACATAGATGGACCACAAGCCACGCTCTGCCTCGGTGAGCGCTGATACAGGCAGCCACAGACCAGGCTCGGTAATTTCCCGTTCCATGCCAAGACGCACCACGGCGCCCGCCGCCACAGAGTTCGGATCGACAATGTCGAACAGTGTCGTGACGGTACGATTGTTCGCATCTATGACACCGGTCATCGATCTCAGCGTGGCTGGAACCGTGCCTTGTCCGGCGATCAGATCATAGGTCTCACCAATTTCCAGCGTATCCGCGAGCACAGCCGTCAAGCCGATGCGCGCTTCCAGAACATCGTTTTCCACCAGTTCGAACAAGGGCGCGCCAGGATTGGCAATCGCCCCTTCATCCGCCATCCGGGCCGTGATCGTTCCGCTGAAAGGTGCTGTAATCCGGGCCAGATCGATCTGGACGCGCAGGGCGTCGGCATTGGCTTTGGCGGCATCTATCCGGGCATAAGAAGAGTTCGCCTGGGCCCGAGCTTCGTCGACGCGCTGGCTCGACACGTGGCCTTTCTCCAGCAGCGTGATCTGGCGGTCGACCGTGGTCTGCGCCAGTGCGAGTGCGGCTTCGGCTTCCGCGACCACGGCATTGGCAGACTTCAATTGCGCCTGCAGACTGCGCGTGTCGAGGACGGCGAGCGTGTCGCCCGTTTCGACACGGTCACCAATATCGGCGCGAATGGACGCGATCCGGCCACCGCCTGGAAAGCCAAGCTGGCTCGACCGGCGGGCTGAAACGATGCCGGTAAACTTCTCTTCGACCTGAAACGTCGAGCCGAGGCTAACGCGCACGGTTTCAACAGAAATTGGCACCGGCCGTTCCGTTGGCACCAGAGGACCATCCACCGACCGGTTCTGCAGAACAAAGACCGCGAGGATTGCCATGATGACCGCGAGGACAAACAGAAAGATCAAGCCTTTCCAGAAGGTTGGCCGTGCCTCTTGTGGTGCCATTTCATAGTCTTGTGCATGCTCACCCATGGTGTGCCTCCAATCCACGGATCACCTGATCCGCGTGATAAAGAATAAAATCGTTTCGTGTCATCGTGGCTTGTTCGACCTTGAAGGCCGGATACGTCGGAATGTGTACAATCATCATGGCCAGCCCATGCATGGACGCCCAGATCGATTTTGCGGCGAGGGTCGGATCGATATCCGACCGAAAAGCACCAATCTCGACCCCTTCGGAAATCATCCCGCTAAGCACCATGAAGGCCTGGCCCTTTTTTGATTGCGCAAAGCCTGGTTCGCCATCAACCGGGGCCTGGGTCGCGGACTCACCCGCAAACGCTGCCGCGTAATGATACGGTTTGTCGGTCGCGATCTGGACATAGGTTGCGACACAATCGCGGGCCCGTTCGGCAAACGGCGTCGACGTGTCCGCGATACGGTTCACGTTTTCCAGGATCAGCTCAAAAAAGGTTTCCTTGAGCTCGTCGACCAGCTCATCCTTGGATTTGAAATACTTATAGATGGCCGCCGGAGAGTAATCGATATTCTCGGCCAAGCGCCGAATGGACAGGCCCTCCGCCCCCTCGCGTGCAAATACGCGCTCGGCAGCCGACAGGATGCGAGCGCGTATCTTGTTTCGGCGTCGTTCCGCCGGGGAGGAAACAGTTACAGTCATCTTTTGGACCTTCTGAGACCCAAGAGATAGTACGCGCGTTCAAAAAGTAAACACTGTTCACTAAAATATCTTTCTGGAATTTCCAAACCGATCGCTTAAGTGCGGGGCATGACAGGACTTTTTCCCAAATCCCCGCCCCTCGGCTCACCCATGATCGCGACACGAGCGAGCGCTGACGCCCGTAATCTGATCGCTTTGCGTCGATCCGCCAGCAAACGCGGACTGATCGCGCCGGGTCCGACAAAAGACCAGCTTGATGACCTTCTTACGGTGGCAACCCGGGTTCCGGATCACCGAAGATTGGCGCCCGGGCGGTTTTTGGTGTTCAGCGACGAGGCCCGCGCTGCATTCAATCAGCGTGCTGTCGAGATACAGAAACAGGAAAACCCG
>JBCCZH010000088.1:0-9888 GCA_039188075.1 Pseudomonadota bacterium | reverse complement strand
AGGCCCGCGCACGAGCGCGCGGATTGCCTATATTATGTGCCCTTTTTTATCGCTTTTCAAGAAGAAGCGACTGGTCAGGACAAGATTCCCTTCCTATCGTTTTTAGCGATCAAATATTGAGGAAATACCTATGACAATTGAGCGACGACGGCTGGGGCAGACGGATTTGATGGTCAGTTCCTGCTGTCTCGGCACCATGACCTGGGGCCAGCAGAATACGGAAGCCGAGGGCCATGCCCAGATGGACTATGCGCTCGAGCGCGGCGTCGACTTCTGGGACACTGCGGAAATGTACTCGATTCCGCCCAAAGCCGAGACCCAGGGCTCCACCGAGCGCATCATCGGCACCTGGCTAGAGAAAACCGGCCGCCGCCAGGACATTGTTCTGGCAACAAAAATTGCCGGATTGTCGAAACAACTCTGGACCCGAGATGCAGATGTCAGCTGGACCCGCCATACCAGAGATCAAGTCGATGAAGCGGTCATGAAAAGCCTGAAACGCCTGCAAACGGACTATATTGACCTGTATCAACTGCATTGGCCGGATCGTCCTGTTCCTCTATTCGGAAACAAAATGGATTCAAAGGCTTACGGCTACCCGTACGAACCGTTTGAGGAGATTCTCTCGCATCTTGAGGCGCATGTGAAGGCGGGCCGGATCCGTCATATCGGGGTGTCCAATGAAACACCGTTTGGCGTCATGCGTTTTCTGGCCGAAAGCGAGCGCCGCGACCTGCCCCGCATGGCCTCCATCCAGAACGCGTATAATCTTGTCAATCGTGGCTTCGAGGATGGCGGTCTTGAAGAGGTTTGCGTCCGGGAAGAGGTGTCCCTGCTCGCCTATTCACCACTTGGTCAGGGCTATTTGACCGGTAAATACCGCAATGGCGCCTTGCCCAAAGGCTCGCGGAAACAACTGTTTGAGCGGCTGCAACGCTATGAAAGCCCGCAAGCCTTGCGCGCCATCGACTCCTATCTTGATCTGGCGGAGCAGTTTGAAATCGACCCGGCGCAACTGGCCATCAAGTTCTGCGACACGCGACCCTTCATGGGCGCTACCATAATTGGCGCGACCAGCATGGAACAGCTGAAAATCTGTATTGATGCCTTTGATTTGGTCTGGTCGGACGAGCTTGAAACGGCGGTCAACGCCCTTCACGCCGAACAGCCTTCGCCCTGTCCTTAACTATTGAAGAGGTTGGATCGGTTTGACTTTAAGGGCGTCTGCGGGCAATTTTCCCGGGACCTGCTTCTATCATTACAGGACGCGGTCAAAACAAAGGGGAACATAAATGGCAGACGCCTCCAAATACGAAGACAATATCAAGAAATACGCCAACGGTTACAATCAGGCCGCGGCCGAGAAGATCGTGGGACATCTCGGCATTGCGCTGCGCAATCGCGACAGCTCGCTGGTTTCCTGCTCGGATGATACCGAACTTCAGCGCGTGCGGGAAAAATGGTGCCGGGGCAAACTGTCTCTGGCCCATACCAATGACCAGCTCGACGCGGCGATTGGATCCGTTTGTGAAGCCTTGAAAGATGAAGGCGGCAACAAGTCTCGCGTCACTTTCTATTACCTGCTGGCCGAACATTTCGGCAAACTGGATGCGCTTGCCGGCTAAGCGACCCGCCCATACTGAGTTTGAGCAAGCCCGGCCCGCTGGTCGGGCTTGTTTCGTCCGAATGCTTCACCCAGATATGCTCGCTCATGCATCGACTCTTCTCTGCCCTTCCCATCCCGGATGATCTGGCGCATCGCCTGACCCCGCTCGCCGTCGAACTGCAGGGGGCACGCTGGCGGCGACGCGAGCACTATCATGTCACGCTCAGCTTCTATGGCGATGTCGATGGGGAGATGGCCGAGGAACTCGCCAATGCACTGGAGATCGTGCGGGCACCCGCAATCGAGCTTGAGCTGGCCGGTGTCGGCTGGTTCGGGCGCCGGGAGCCACGGGCGCTCTATGCCCGCATCGCCGAAAATGAGGCGCTGAGCGATCTTGCCGAACAGTGCCGCAAACTGGCCCGCCAGTTCCGGCTGAAACTCGGCCAGGATCCATTCATGCCACACATCACGGTGGCGTATTGCAATCAATCACCGCTCGAGGCGGTTCGGGCCTGGAGCGAGGATTTTCAGATCCTGCGCAGCGAGCCTTATCTGGTCGACACGTTCCATCTTTATGAAAGCTTCACGGGCCACCGCCGGCAAAGCCTGTATGTTCCCCAGGCGGATTACGCTCTGGCCTGATCCCCTGCTGACGTAACCTGTCAGCAGTTCCGGTTGACGATACCCGTGAAAGGCGAAACAAGAACGGATGGCACAACCGATAAAAAAGCGCGTTTCCTCCCCTTCCAAACTCGAGCGCTATTGTGCCGTGCGCGCACAGTCCGTCGGTCTGTGCGCGACTCTTTCTGACGCCGATGCGACGGCGCAATCCATGCCGGATGCCAGCCCGGCAAAATGGCATTTGGCGCATACAAGCTGGTTTTTCGAAGAATTCATGCTGGCCCCGGTCTTCGGCGACGCGGTGCGCTATCATGAGAAGTTCAGCTTTCTGTTCAACTCCTACTATGACGCGGTGGGCGCGCGGCATGACCGCCCAAAGCGCGGCCTGCTCACCCGTCCCAGCCTGGACGAAGTCCTGGCCTATCGCGCACATGTTGATGCCGGCATGTCGAAACTACTCAGCGACGACCAATACGCCACAGACTTGCTGGACCTGGGCCTGGCACATGAACAGCAGCACCAGGAATTGCTGCTCACCGACATCTTGCATCTATTTGCCCAGAACCCGTTGCAGCCAGCGCTCAAGCGCGATGTGAACCTGCAAACCGCAAACCTGGAAGCAGCACCGAAGAGCTGGGACCGGTTCGAAGCCGTCCTGACCGAGATTGGACATGTCGGCACGGACTTCGCCTTTGATTGCGAAACCCCGCGGCATCCGGTCGTCATCCGACCGTTCGAACTGGCGAGCCGCGCCGTTACCAATCGAGAATGGCTGGCTTTCATCCAGGATGGTGGCTATCAGACCCCGGCGCACTGGCTGTCGGACGGGTTCGCCACGGCCCAACAAAACCAGTGGCGCGCCCCGCTTTACTGGACCCAGCAGGATGATGGCTGGCACACAATGACTCTGTCAGGCCCCCAACGGGTCAATCTTGAAGCGCCGGTGACCCATATCAGTTTCTATGAAGCCGATGCTTATGCCACCTGGGCCGGCGCCCGCTTGCCGAGCGAACAGGAATGGGAAGTGGCAGCCCGCGATCATGCCACCGACGGCACCTTTGCCGGTACAAGCTATTATCAGCCGCAAGTCCAGACGGATGCTGACCAGCGCTACTATTTCGGCGATGTCTGGGAATGGACGGCCAGTCCGTTCACACCGTATCCCGGCTATGCTCCGGCTGCCGGCGCAGTGGGCGAGTATAATGGCAAATTCATGAGCGGTCAGATGGTCCTGCGTGGCGGCTCCTGCGCCACCCCTGATGCACACATTCGCGCGACCTATCGCAATTTCTTCCACCCCGACAAACGCTGGCAGTTTTCCGGACTGCGCCTGGCGCGAGATATTTAAATGGACGACCTTTTCGACCCCGTTGCGGCGGCGCAGCTGGCAACCTTTCGCGCGGATGTTGTCCGCGGCCTGTCAAAAGAACAGAAGACGCTGCCGTGCCAGTATTTCTATGATGAAGCCGGATCTGTCCTGTTCGAACAGATCACCGAATTGCCGGAATATTATCCGACACGGACGGAAGTGGCGATCTTGAACGCCCATATTGACGAGATCAGTGAAACACTCGGCGATGATGTCCTGCTCGTGGAATATGGCGCCGGGGCCTCGACCAAGACAAGGATACTCCTCGACAACCTGGAGAACCCTGCCGGCTATGTTCCGATTGATGTGTCGGAGGACTTTCTGCTGCAAACCGCCGAAGGGTTGCGGCGCGACTATCCGACCCTGCCCGTCCATCCAATTGTCGGTGACTTCATGATCCGGCTGGGCTTGCCGACCCAGGCGACGGGTCAGCCGGTTGGGTTCTTTCCGGGCTCGACAATCGGCAATCTCGATGATGACAGTATTGACGCCTTTATGCGTGCGGCCCGCTCCCTTCTTGGCGAAACGGGAAAATTCCTGATCGGCGTGGATCTCCGGAAGTCACCAGACATCCTGGTCCCGGCTTATGATGACGCTGCCGGCGTGACTGCGGCCTTCAATCTCAATCTTCTGAACCGCATCAATCGCGAGCTCGACGCAAATTTCGATCTCCACGCGTTCGTCCATCGCGCCATCTGGAATGATGACCAGTCACGCATTGAAATGCATTTGGAAAGCCAGATCGAGCAAGATGTGACGATCGCTACGGACCGTTTTTCCTTTGCCCGAGGCGAGACCATTCACACTGAGAATTCGCGGAAATTCGATCTTGAGTCGCTAAAGCAGCAAATCTCTCACACCGGATGGGATACATCTCGGATCTGGCATGATGCCCGGTCCTATTTCGCCGTCATTCTGCTCGACACGGCCTAGATTCCCGGTGGTATTTCAGTAACGCCATCGCTTCTGCGCGCACGCGCGGCTGCAATTGACCGCATTCGACGCGTATATGAGCGCGTTTTGGGTCATCTGCCCGAATTTCGTGCGAAAGCCAGAAAATACACCCCGTTCGCGCTTCTTAAGTGGCTAAAGTTCGGGCAGTCGGGTCTGTTGCCGCCACCAATCAAAATATCTGGAAGGAACGGATTGATGGGAAAAATGATTTCACGTGGTCTGGCACTCGCAATGGTGGCCGGCGCATTCACAGCCCCTGCAGCCATCGCTGAAGGCGAGTTCTCGGGCAACGTGGCCCTGACAACGGACTATGTCTGGCGCGGCTTCTCGCAGAATAGCGAAAACCCAGCCATTCAGGGTGGGTTCGATTATGCCAACGGCTTGTTCTACGCCGGCACATGGGCCTCCATCGTCGATTTCGGCGGCGCCAATATGGAGCTTGACCTGTATGGCGGCGTTGCTGGCGAAACCGATGCTGGCCTCGCCTGGGATGTTGGTGTCATCGGATATGTCTATCCAGACGCTGACGATCTCGACTTTGTCGAAGTCTATGGTGGCCTCGGATACTCTTTCGATGCGGTCTCTGTTGGCGGATACATCTATTACGATCCAGACAATGAGACAGCCTATCTCGACCTGACCGCTGGCTTCAGCGCGACCGATACGCTCGGCTTTGATGCCTCTGTCGGCAACTATCTCGACGGCTTTGACGAGTATACCAATTACTCTCTCGGCGCGACGCTGAGCACAGAATATGTCGATTTCGACCTGCGTTTCTGGGGCACCGATGTCGATAATGACCCGAACGCTGACGAGCGCGTCGTTCTGACCGTGAGTCGTTCACTTTAAGAGCCGGAAGGCTTTTAACCCGCCTATTGCCCTCCTGTCTGGGCGGGTCTGACTGGCCGCTGCGTTTGTCGAGCTTTCGGCACCGCAGCGGCTTTTTCTTTTACGGCGCCGAAGGAACCGCCCCTTGCAGTTCGAGCTCTGCAAGCAATTGCTCAAATCCCACAGGACGCTCAACTGATTGATAGTGCTCGGAATTCACAACCTCTCGCTCAATCCGCAGGGCGCGGACATGTTCCGCCAGGTTGCGGATCAGCGATCGTAAAATCGCGCGCGCCTGAGGGGCGCCGAGACAGGCGTGATGACCGCTGCCAAACCCGACATGCGGATTCGGCACGCGCGCCAGATTGAGGGTTTCCGGGTCATCGAAAACGGCGGGATCATAATTCGCTGCAGCCCAGCACAGGGAGACGCGATCTTCAGCGCCGGCTTTGGCCGGACAGACGCGACCAATATGCGTCAGCGGCGACAGAGCCCGAATGAATTCCTCGACCGCCAGATTTATCGTCCTCGGCGCCTTCGCCGCGGCCAATAGCGTTTCGGGCGCGCGCGCGAAACACCACATCACAAATGCGATCGCGTTAATCACCGTATCCCGACCGCCAGCAAAGACGAGATTGCTGATGCCCAGCATTTCCGCTTCATCGAGGGGCCGATCATCCACCCGCATACGGTTCAGAGCGACAAAGAAATTCGCGCCATCCTCACCACCAGCCCCGTCACGAATGGCGCTGAGCAGATAGGTTTCGAGGACCGCGCCTTTCTGTCCCGGATCGTCGCCATCTCGAAACACGTGTGTGCCCGAGCTGATCCATGTCTCTGCCTCTGCTTCCGGAACCCCCAATAGAAAGGTCAAGGCGCGCGACTGGATTGGCAGCGCGAAGTCGCGGACCACATCGAAGCTCGCGCGCCCAGCGCATTGCCGCAGCGTGTCTCCAATCAAGGCATCTATCCGGTCAACATAGTCAGACTGAATCGGCCGGCGAAAGAACGGTTCGATCAAGCTGCGATACTTCTGGTGCTCTGGCGGATCGGTTTCGATGGGCAATTGCCGAACACTGCGCGCATCCTCTTCTGACGGGATCGGAACCCGAAACGGTGCATCGGAACTATAGGTCTGCCAGTCTTTCGCGGCGCTGCGCACCTGCTGGTAGGTCAGCAGCATCGGGATCGCCTCATCGCCGACCGTCAAGGTGAGGCCATCCTTCTGATCGCGGAAAGGCTTGAAGGCGTCTCGCACCTTTAATGACATGTCCTTGTCCTCCCCACCTCTCTATACGCCCGACCCTACTGAATCCGCAAATCAATGCAAAATGCTGCAACGATTTCCTGGATAAATTCAAATACTCGTCTCGATTTAATATTTTTCCTACACCTAAATCTAATTACGGAAATGAAAATTTATGCAAATTTATTGCAATCGCGCATGGCATTCGTTACGCTGAGACAAAAGCCAAAAGGCGCGCGTGGGAGGAAATCGTGCAAAAGACCGTGTTCATCGGATCAATAGCAATGGCACTCATAACGGCTTGCCAAATACCACCTGAACCGGTCAGCACCGAGGCGGCGTTCGATTTTGGTGGGGTCTATGAAGACACGTATGCAGGCGAGATCGATCGCACGGTCATTCCGCGTCGTCCGGACGGCCCTCCCAATGTTGTTCTGATCATCGCGGATGATCTCGGCTGGCCCTATCTTGGCTTCCTGGGCGATGACAATGTCATCACGCCGAACATGGACATTATCGGCAATGGCGGCGCCCTGTTTGAAATCGGACACTCAACCTCCAATCATTGTCGCCCCACGCTACAAAGCCTGATCACCGGTCTTTACCCGGTTCAATATGAGACCCAGGCGACCGCGATCGCTGATGCGGCCATGCAATCCACCCCGCTTCCCGAAGGGGTCGATTCAGACTTTGAGCGCACCATTCTGCATCGCCAATATGAGACGTCGGCAATAGAGCAATTCAAAACCCTGCCCCGCCTTCTGGCGGATGCGGGCTATGTCTCGCATCAAAGCGGCAAATGGTGGGAGCAATCCTATGCGCATGGCGGTTTCACCCACGGCATGACCGAAACCTGGGACTGGCGCGATGCGGCCGGACTCGGCGATCGCTGGTTCTTCACCTTCATGGGCGGGCGCGGCAATGAGATCGGACGCAGCACGATGGAACCGGTTGAAAGCTTCATTCGCGAGCATGCCGAACAGCCCTTCTTCCTCTGGTATGGTCCGGCCCTGCCGCACACGCCTTTGAACGCACCGGACCGTTTCTTCAAATATTATGAGGACCGCACGGACTTGTCGGAATCCGCCAAGCTCTATTACGCCAACATCGCCTGGTTCGACTGGGGCGTCGGCGAGCTGCTCGACACGCTGCGCGAAGAGCGCGTGCTGGACAATACGCTGATCGTCTATGTCAATGATAATGGCTGGGAACAGGCGGGCAATGTCGAGTATGCCGACAATCACATTACGCTTGCCAATGGCGGCCCGCGCGGCAAGGGCTCCTTTTTCGAGACCGGTTTTCGCACGCCGATCATCTTCTATTGGCAAGGTCAGGTCAAAGCGGTGCGCGATACGCAAACCCTGGCGAGCGCCATCGATATCATGCCGACCATTCTCGACTATGTCGGCGTCTCGGCGCCAGAGGACCTGCCCGGCTATTCTCTCAAGCCGAAAATCTCCGGCGGGCAGCTGGATGCGGCGCGAGATTATTTTGTCGGTCGCATGACGCAGCATCGCGCTGGCACCGATTTCAGAGGCGAACCCAACGCGCTCACAGATGATCATATGGGATCGAGCCTTGGCGGTTATTATCGCCGCGACCTTGACTGGCATTTCGTCTGGCTGCCACAATCCGACGAAACAGCCCTGTATGACTTGAACAAGGATCCTGGCCAATTGATGGACGCCTCCGCTGAGCATCCCGAATACGTCGCCGCTTTCAAAGCCGACATCGAAGCCTGGCGGGCGCAATTCGAGACCGTCGCCAATTGATCCGACGCCTCGCGCTCCTCACCGGTCTGATCTGCATTCAGACCGCCGAGGCAGAGCCGGTCAGCCTGGATTGGGTCGCCCTGGATGGCGCCTGTTTTCAAATGGGCGAAACGCGGGTCTATCGGGAAGAAGCGCCGCGCCATGAGGCCTGTGTCGACGCATTTGAGATCACCAGCACCGAGATCACGGTCGCTCAATTTGCTGAATTCGTCGACGCGACAGGCTATGTCACGCGGGCCGAACAAGGCTGGCAAGACAACGATCCTGAAGGCCCCGGAATCTCGCTAGCACCCGGCTCTGCGGTGTTTCAGCCCCTGGCCGGCAGTCGCCCCAGGGACCTCAATTGGTGGCGCTGGGTCGATGGTGCGAATTGGCGCCATCCAGCCGGACCAGGGACACCGGCTGCGCCAGCCGACCACCCTGTGACACAGATCACACGTGAAGATGCAGGCGCATTTGCGGCCTGGGCAGGCGGGCGCCTGCCAACCGAGGCCGAGTGGGAATATGCCGCGCGCGGTGGCCTCGAGGGAACCTTACTCGCCTGGCCCGAAGCCGAGCGTCAGGCCCGCCATGACATGGCCAACACCTGGCAAGGGATCTTCCCGGTGGCCAATACAAAGGCAGACGGGTTCGAGGGCACTTCCCCGGTCGCATCCTTTCCTGCCAACGGTTTCGGCTTGCACGACATGATCGGCAATGTCTGGGAATGGACGGCGACGCCATATAGCCCATCCCATTCAGAGCGCGATCGCGCACGCGCTGGCCTGGCCGGTCTCGATCTGTCGCAGCCCGGCATTGCGGTCGGAACAATCAAGGGCGGATCATTTCTCTGTGCCACCTCCTATTGTTACCGGTTCCGACCGGCCGCCCGGCAAGCGCAGGATCTTGCCTATGGCACCTCGCATGTCGGCTTTCGCCTGGTCCGGTCGCCCAAATAGAAAACGGCCCGGGTCGCCCCGAGCCGCTTTGATTTCATGCGATAAACGCGTTGCCGAACCTAACCGGCAATCTTCCGAACATAATCATATTCGGCTTTCTTCTTCTCGCGCTTCTTGGCCGGTTGGAACGCAATCTTGGCGTGCTCGGCGCAGTATGGTCCGCACGTCGCCTTGCGGCCACAGAAGGCAAATTTTGGATCGGCTGGATCACCGATTGGCCATTTGCACATGCTGTCGCGCAGCGTCAGAATGGTCGCGGCCTCCCCGTCAGACAGCGGCTGCGGCGCCAAGGCCGTTAACATGGCCGCTTTTTCGTTCTGTTTCAGCTCGGCATCAGCCACAACGCGCTGCGGCTTTGGCGTGATGACGCTGCCATCTGGCTGTACACGCGGCTTCGGACGCGCCAGACGTGGCGGACGTTTGACCGGCCGTGATGGTGTCGCCCGACCGGACAGGCCGAGACGGTGCACTTTGCCGATCACAGCATTCCGTGTCACGCCTCCGAGTTCCTTGGCTATTTGGCTGGCCGAATGGCCCTCTGCCCATAGCTTCTT
>JBCCZH010000087.1:0-9943 GCA_039188075.1 Pseudomonadota bacterium | reverse complement strand
CTTTCTTGCCGGCCGAGAAGAAGATGCCATCGCCATCACCCAGACCGGTCTGGTCCAGGAAGGCTTTGAGATGATCGGCTTCAAAATTCTTCAGCACGGGATCCTGGCTGACCACAACGCCATCGTCGCCGGCCCGCAAACGGGCATAGCCGAGCCCAGGTGCCTGCATTTCCTTCTTCGCCCATTTGTCCATGTCGTCGAAGAATTTACGCGACTGGGATTCCGTCGCCTTTGGCGCGGGAATGGCGATGACCTTGCCACCACCTTTGATGATCTTGGCGAAGATGGAAAAGCCGGTCTTGCTGTCATCTTCGAAGAATTCAGTGACATCGACGAGTTCAATCGGGTTGCGCAGGTCCGGCTTGTCGGAGCCATACTTGGCCATTGATTCCGCATAAGGGATGCGCGGGAATGGTCCTTCCGGAACCGTCCGGCCCTTGCCTTTCCAGTCGGCAAACTCCTCGAACACACCGCGCATCACAGGTTCGATGGCCTGGAACACATCTTCCTGAGTCACGAAACTCATCTCGACATCGAGCTGATAGAATTCGCCGGGCGAGCGGTCCGCGCGGGCATCCTCATCCCGGAAGCAGGCGGCAATTTGGAAGTAGCGATCAAAGCCGGACACCATCAGCAACTGTTTGAATTGCTGCGGCGCCTGCGGCAGCGCGTAGAACTGGCCCGGGTGCAAACGCGACGGCACCAGGAAGTCGCGCGCGCCTTCTGGCGAAGATGCCGTCAGGATCGGGGTCTGGTATTCGGTGAATCCCTGCTCTGTCATCCGCTGCCGGATCGAGGCAATCACCTGGGCGCGCAGGATCATGTTGGCGTGCAAGGTCTCCCGCCGCAAATCGAGATAGCGGTGCTTGAGACGGATATCCTCGGGATAATCCGGCTCGCCAAAGACGGGTAGCGGCAATTCCGCGGCTTCAGATTGAACCGTCGCTTCCTTGACGCGGATTTCAACTTCGCCCGTGTCGAGGCCTGGATTGACCAACTCGGCATCGCGCGCCAGCACTTCCCCTTCAATCGTGATCACGCTTTCGGTCCGCAAACGTTCAACGACGGCAAAGGCCGGGAAGTCCGGATCAAACACGCATTGAGTCAGACCGTAATGGTCGCGCAGATCGATGAACATGACGCCGCCATGGTCGCGGCGGCGGTGCAACCAGCCAGACAGTTTGACGGTTTGACCGACATGAGACTTGCGAAGTTCGCCGCAGGTATGGCTGCGATAGGCGTGCATGATAGGCTCCGTTTGGGACGGGAAACAAAGGCGGCTTTTGGCGTTGCCCTGCCTCGAATGTCAAGGGCGTGGGACATCTGCAAAGCTGATACATGAAATTAACGGGTTTTTCAGGCATCTCAGGCACTCATACGCTATGACGAATCCGCAACCTGAACCGGCCACAATGCCCGCCAGCACTGCGAAACCGCGCAATCGCACGCAAGGCCGTGTGGTCGAGTGCAACGGCACAGAAGCGCGAATCGCCGCTTTTTCGCAAATTGGCGAGGATACCGGTGAATATTGGGTGGTCGGGCAAATGATCTCGATTCAGACCGGTGACAACCGTGTGGTCGGCCTGCTTTACAAGGTTGAGAATGACCTGGTCGCGCAAAATAAGGGCGTCGACGGGGCGATTATTCTCAGCGTTGAACTCTCCGGCGAAGTCCGCCCGGATGCGCAGCGCGGATTCATATTCTCCGGCGGTATTTCAAACTATCCGCATATCGGGGCGATCGCACATCGGATCCGCAAGGAAGACCTGAGTACGATCTACAAGGCCAGCGACAAGTCTGCAGTCACGGTCGGCTCGTTAAGCCAGGCGGCGGATATTCCGGCCGTGGTCTCGGTCGATGCGCTTCTGTCGCGACACTTCGCGGTTGTCGGGACCACAGGTACCGGTAAGTCGACAGCGGTGACGCTGATCCTGCACCTGATCGCCAAGCACAAACTCAATCAGCGCATTCTGATCCTCGACCCGCACAATGAATATACCAGCGCGTTCGGACCGAAAGCGAATACGATCACGGCGGAGACGCTTGATCTCCCCTTCTGGCTACTGAACCTGGAAGAGTTCCAGCAAGTCGTCTTCCGGGGTCGCGAAGGGTCAGAGGAAGAAGTCGACGCCCTGCGAGAATTCATACCCAAGGCCAAGACGATTTATCGCTATGGCACCGGCAATGGTGTGCGTCGTCGCTCCAGCACGGGCACATCCTTCACCGCCGACACGCCCGTACCCTATCGCCTTGCGGATCTGTTGAAGCTGATCGATGAGGAGATCGGATCGCTGGACGGGGCCTTGCGGCGTCTAACATTGCGGCATTTGAAAGCGCGCCTTGAGGCGGTTATCGCTGATCCTCGATTCAACTTCTTGTTCGGGTCGCATGATGCCACGGACCGGATCGAAGATGTGCTGGCCAACATCTATCGCGTGCCGCTGAACGGCAAGCCAATCACCGTGTTCCAGATGTCAGGCATTCCGTCTGAAGTCGTCAATTCGGTCGCGTCGGTGCTCTGTCGTCTCGCCTTTGATCTCGCATTGGCCAGTAATTCGAAAGTCAAAACGCTTGTCGTCTGTGAAGAGGCCCACCGTTACATCCCGGCCGACGTTTCGAGCGGCTTCGCTCCGACCCGCGGCGCGATCGCGCGGATTGCGAAGGAAGGCCGGAAATATGGGGTATCGCTGGCCATCATTACACAGCGACCGAACGAACTCGATCCGACCATCCTGTCACAATGCAACACGATCTTCTCGCTTCGGCTCGGCAATGATGCCGACCAGGATGTGATGCGCAAAGCGATTTCGAACGGCTCACGGTCGACTTTGGCCTTCCTGTCATCGCTCGCAGACCGGGAGTGTATCGCCTTCGGAAGCGCGATCTCGACGCCGATGCGGATGCGGTTCCGCAATCTGGCTGCCAGCGCCCGACCATCCAGCCAGAATGTGTCAGATGGCGGCGATATCGAAGCCGCTGCGAGCACCAGCCTGACCGATATCGTGACATCGTTGCGGGGCACCAAGGCCGACGGCCCCGCTGAATCAGAGACCGATGAATGGGTCGTGATGGATCAGGAGCCAGCCCCGGCTGTCGCGGCGCCCACCCCGGAAGAAGCGCAAGACACCAATCTGAAACGCCGGTCTCTCCTGCGTCGCAAAACCGGATAGGTCGTCTTATTCTGCAGATTGCCACTCGCCTTTCCGGACGGCTTGTTTTAGGGCCGACCGCATGAGTCGCGTAAGCCAATCCCCCATCACCGCTCAAGCCGATCTCGACATTGCTTGCCAACGTCTGGCGCAGGGCACTTTCATCTGCGTTGATACCGAGTTTCATCGCGAAACCACTTATTGGCCGGAGCTCTGCCTGATCCAGGCATCGTGTGAAGACTTTGAAGTCATCATCGATCCGATGGCTGAGGATCTAGACATTGGCCCTTTCCTGCAGCTGATCGCAGATCCGGCCCGGCCAAAGGTCTTCCACGCGGCGCGACAGGATCTGGAAATCTTCAATCGCCTGATTGGTCATCCCCCTGGCCCCATTTTCGATACACAAATTGCCGCCATGGCCCTGGGCATCGGGGACTCCGTTTCCTATGACAACTTGATCCAGCGCGTTCTGAAGCGCCGGATCGACAAGTCGAGCCAGTTTACAGACTGGAAGCGTCGACCGTTGACCGACAAGCAACTCACTTATGCGATGGGCGACGTCACGCATTTGCGAGATGCGTATCAGGAAATGCTGAAACGCCTCGAGGCACAAGACCGGTTGAGCTGGGTCCAATCCGAGATGGCGCAGCTGATCGATCCGCAACTCTACGACACGTCTCCGTCCAATGCCTGGAAACGGCTCAAGATGCGAAAGCCGAACAAAGAATACGCGGCTGTATTTGCTTCTGTCGCTGCCTGGCGCGAGGAAAAGGCGCAGCATTTCAACAAGCCACGCCGGCGCATCCTCAAGGATGATGCAATTCAGGAAATCGCTGACCAAAAGCCGCAGTCTGAAAAAGCCTTTGAGCGCCTGCGCGCCGTGCCAAGGGGATTCATTCGATCCAAATATGCTGAAGGTCTGATGGATGCGGTCTATGCGGCAACGTCCGATCCCGCCGCGCATGCGCCGAAACTCCCCAAGCGCCAGCACAATCCGGAAATGCCGGCCGGCGCGCCGGAAATGCTGAAAGTGCTTTTGAAAGCGGTAAGCGACGAAGCCAATGTCGTCCCGCGCCTGATTGCCAATGCAGCAGATATCGAAAAACTCGCCCGCGGCGAAACATCAGATGATATCGCGGCGTTGAGTGGATGGCGCTACGAATTGTTTGGTCGCAAGGCGCAATCCCTCTTGTCGGGCAAGCTGGCTTTGTCATTTGAAAATGGTCAGGTCCGACTCTTCGAGCTTTGAACCTATTCGATCAATAGTCGCGGGTGCAGCATCATCAGGCCGGCAAGTTGGCCCAGACGACGTTCAACTGTCTCTGAAACCAGATCGCCATAGTCCCGGTCTACGTGCAAGCAGAGCATCTTATCTTTCACCGCCAGTTTCGCAGTCGCGAGGATCGGACCAGAGCGCCCCGAATAGACGCTGCCGAGACGCATGGCCGTCCCGAGGATTTTCGATCGCCGTTTCGTGCTCATGCTGAGCAGGCGCGCATAGCGCGGGTCTTCATTATACTTGAACGTATAACGCGAAGCAGTCGCATAGGCGGCAAACAATCGCTCTGTATGATTCATCGAAGGCAATGGCGCCCGCAAGACCTGTTCGAATACTAATTGCGCCCGATGGTCCGCATGCATCCCGGCGCCGGCATCGGCCATCATGCAGATCGCCCGCAGGACCGTTTCGCTTTGCTTGAACCGGTCTGAAATTGGATGAATGAAACTATAGAGCTCGCGCCCGAAAGCGAGACTCTGGGGAGACGATCGCATGAAGAGCGGCACCGCATCCAGCAACGCCGTTCGGCCATTGATCTCGACGCCTTCTGCGGCCACGCCATCCCGCAAGCCAAAGGACGAGAAGATCACATCCTTGGACTCGATTTGCATCAGCAGGGCCTTCAGGAGCAAGGCCGCGTGCGGCAGCGTGTCATATCTGCGCTTCGAGACACCCAGCAACTGGTCACGTGTCTGTTTGTCAGATTGAGCGAGTTCGGCCGCCTCGATCACGTCTTCAACATCATCCACGGTCATCCGATACCCATGAGCGACGCGCAAAGGATAGTTCCGCAGCATCATGTGGACGGCCGCAACATTCCGCCACGCGCCTCCAACAGCGAAGAGTTGCCCCTTTTTCGCATCCACTTTGAACTGGCTTTTGGACAAGGTCTTATTGATGAGTTTCAATCTCTTACTGAACGACAGTTCTTCATCGCCGGCGCGGGCCAAGGGACCGAGCAGGAAGGATTCGCCCTTGGCTTTACCCTGGACCGGGCGGATCTCCATACTGGTGCCCCCGAGATCCGCGATCAATCCACTTGGCTTCACAAAACCAGCGGCCACACCCAGAGCCGACATCCGCCCCTCATCAGCGCCAGAGAGAATTTTAATCGGGACCCCAAGTATTCGCTCTGCGCGAGCTTTGAAGTCCGGACCATCATCTGCTTCGCGAACCGCCGCCGTCGCGACCGCCCGGATGTCGCGAATGCCCAAGCTGGCGGTGATCGCGCGGAACCGGTGAAAGGTCTTCAGCGCCAATTCCTGTCCGGACGGTGATAGCCGTCCGGTTTGCGATAAATCACGGCCGAGCCCGGCCATTGTCTTCTCGTTGAAATACGGAATCAAAGCCGCGCCTGATTGCTCATAGATCACCATGCGACAGGAATTCGATCCGATATCGATGACGGCGATTTTCTCGACCGGCTTCATTTAGACTTCCGTTCGCGCTTTCGCGGCGCCAGACGCGGCGGCTCGCTGATCACCAGTGCGCTGCCCCGCCCGGAAAGGCTTGGATTGTCCATGAAATAATGGTGGGCACTGAACCCGGCCTCGGACTCGGCGGGTTGCACGCGCGTATACGAGCCATCGGGATTCATTTCCCAGCTTTGTTCATCATCATTGAGATTGGCGACCATGATCTGGTTCAGGACCTGCCGGTGCACCGTGGGCACTTCGATTGGCACCAGGGCTTCGACACGACGCTTCAAATTGCGATCCATCCAATCGGCAGATGACATAAACACCTTGGCCGTTGAGGAAGGCAGCGTTTCACCATTGGCAAAACAGACGATCCGCGAATGCTCCAGGAACCGTCCGACGAGACTTTTGACTTGGATCGTCTCCGACAGATCAGGAACGCCTGGCCGCAGACAGCAAATGCCTCGTACCACCAGACGGATCGGAACACCGGCCCGGCTCGCTTTATAGAGCGCGTCAATCACATCTTGATCGACAAGTGAGTTCATCTTCGCCCAGATGCCACTGGGTTTGCCCGCTTTGGCCGCTCGCTCTTCTTTCTTGATTTGGGCGATCAGGAAATCTTCCATCGCGAAGGGCGACATGATGATTTTGTCGAGCTTCGGGCCTTGCTCCGGCGGTTCCTTATAGGCGGTAATGTAATTGAACAGGCGGCCGGCATCTCGTCCCATGGCCGGATCCGCAGTGAACAAGGCCAGGTCGGTATAAATCTTTGCCGTCAGGGGATGATAATTGCCGGTCCCAAAGTGTGTATAGGAGCGCAGTCCATCTGCTTCCCGCCGAATGACCAGCGAGACTTTCGCATGCGTCTTATAATCGATGAAACCGTAGACGACCTGCACGCCCGCGCGTTCCAGATCTCTGGCCAGGCGCAAATTGGTTTCTTCGTCGAACCGCGCCTTGATTTCGACCAGCGCCGTAACGTTCTTGCCCTCTTCCGCCGCTTCAATCAGGGCCGCCACGACCGGTGAGTTTAACGTCGTCCGATACAGCGTTTGCTTGATGGCAATCACGTTCGGATCACGCGCGGCCTGGCGGATGAACTGCACCACGACATCGAAGGATTCATAAGGATGGTGCACCAGGATGTCCTTGGCGCGGATCGCCTCGAAACAGTCTCCGCCCATTTCGCGAATACGCTCCGGGAACCGCGCCTCGAACGGCTTGAACAGGAGTTCCGGTCGATCGCGTGCAATCAGACCCGACAAGTCTTTCATGCCCAGCATGCCATCCAGCAGTGCAATGTCGCGCCGCTCTGCGCCTATTTCCTGGGCGATAAAGTTGCGCAGCGGCTCCGGACCATCTGAGTCCAGATGGATTCGAACAATGCGCCCTCGACGCCTTTGCTTCAGGAGGATCTCGAACTCTGCGATCAGATCCTCGGCTTCTTCCTCAATCTCGATATCGCTGTCGCGGACGATGCGAAACACGCAATGCCCTTGTGATTCAAATCCGGGAAACAGCATGCTCTGGAAATGCGCGATCGCGCTTTCCAGCCGGACATATCTCAGCACACCAGATTTCTTGTCAGGCAGCCGGATGAAGCGGGAAGAAAAAGCTGGCATCGGCACGAGACCGACCATTGGCTCGCCGCCGCCCTCCATAGGGGTCAACTGGAAGGCGACCGCGAAGCCAAGATTCGGGATGAATGGAAACGGGTGGGCCGGATCAACGGCTTGCGGGGTCAGAATCGGAAAGATTTGGGTTTCGAAACGTTTTTTCAGCCAGGACAAGTCAGGGCGTTTGAGTTCTGCAATGGTCAGGACTTCAATACTCTCATCTCGCAACTCGTCTCGCAGTTCCAGCCAGCAGGTCTGCTGATCCGTCATCAGACTGTCGACCGCTTTTTCAATCTCCCGCACCTGCTCCGCCGGCGTGCGCCCTTCCAGGCTTTGCTTTTGAATACCCGCGCGTTCCTGTTCCCGCAGTCCGGCATATCGGACCATGAAAAATTCATCGAGATTGTTCGCCGAGATGGATAGGAAACGCAGGCGTTCGAGCAATGGGTGCCGCGCATTCCGCGCTTCTTCGAGAACGCGTTCATTGAACTTCAACCAGGAGAGTTCTCGGTTGATATAGCGTTCGGATGGAAGTGTTGGCGCTTTTGCGACGTCACTCATGCGCTTGTATCCTGCATCATGACCCCTACCCGTCCTCGTCTCCGAGAATTTCTCGCACCAGCGGAATGGTCAGCGAACGATCACCGGTCGCCCCCGCCAGAAGCTCCGCAACATGCTCTATCTGCGAGTAGTCCAGCCCAACACGCGTGACAAGATAGTCTTCCACGGATTCTGGCACCGCCATGACGGAACGGGCAAATGCACGTCGAAACCGGGCCCGCATCAGATCTTCGTCGGGCGCTGGCAATTGCGCCAGCGGCGCCGCATGCAGACGCGAATTCAGGTCTGGCGACTGGATCGACCAATTCGAAGGCGGCGTGTGGGCGGTCAACAGGATCGACTTCTGATGCCGTTTAACCCCACTCAACATCAAGAGCAGAATTTCCGCGTCTTTCAGCGTTTCCACATTGTCGACCACGAGATCCTGATCTGTGAGGTCTTCAATCTCTGCTACATCCAGGTCAGTCAGTGATTCTGCGTCAAAAAACATCGCACCGCGTTCGCTGGCCCAGGCCCGCGCGAGCGTTGTAATGCCGCTCCCTTTTGGACCGATCAGGCAGAACGCATGGTAAGGCCAGCGCTCGGTCTTACGTATGGCGGAGCAGATGGCACGATTGGCCGATGTGATCGCCATGTCTTCGAAGCTGAGCGTGCTCTCTGGGAATTGTAGAGGGATCTGCCTCGAAGGCGGCATTGACTAATTATCCTCCGCCGAAAGCGTGGCGGAACTGATCGCGGAGGACATGACCCAGCCAATCGTTTCGGCGCTGATCACCACACCACGATCGCGCAGATCCGAGATCAGACGCTGGCCGTCACCGGCGAAGGCAAAGGCGACGACCGCGCCATCCGTAGAAATCGCCCGGGTTTGAACGTTTGAAACAAGCGGAGATCTCACCAAAGCCCCGCGCAAAGTGATCCACTCAGCCAGTGATGTGTACGTGACTGTGGCTTCGATCAGCGTTCGACTGGTGTCGCGAATGATTGAGGTCTGCTTCCAGTCATCGTTCAGACGCAGCGCGACGGCCTCAATCGTGTCTTCCAGTGTCCCGGCCCGGCGCGTGATGCCAATCCGCCGCGGTCCGGAGGGTGTGACAGAGACCAGGTCAACAAGGTATCCGCCCTGACCCCCGCGCAAATCGGCGAAAATCGCGCGTTGAGCTCCATACAAGGCGATTTCCTGCTGCAGGACCTCCCAGGGTGTTTCGGGATTGTAACCAGAACTACGACTGATCAGAAGTGGCACAAGACTGCCTTTTGGCGCCTCTTCCCAGGCCAGGTTCCAGGCCAGATCCATACCGTTAGATGTTGTGGTGAACAGAACGGCCTGTGGCGCCAGACTATCCGTGAAAGGCAGGCCGACTTCTGTCAAAACCGCCCGCACCTGTACCGGATTATAAACGACAGCGAGACTGCCGCGATACCGTCCTGCGCCGGCGACTTCCTCTTCGACATCCACTGCGGCGGCGATTCTATCCGCCAGGACCTGATCTATGATAAGATCCGTGGCAGCTAGACGATCTTCGGGCAGCGTCAGACGCTCTATCAGTCTCTGCGCCCCGATAAGTTTTGCAGAGGCAAAGGCCTGGAGCTGAGCTTCGCCAACAGTTTCTGCGCGCTCATCAACGGCGATTCCGTTGATCGTATAGGCATCCCGGCTCTGTGCATGAGCGGTGAAACTCAAGCTGAAGATCAGAAGACAGGAGATCAGGATCAAACGAATCATTTTTATGGCCTCATTGTTCGAGGGTTTCTTACCAACACTCAGATCGCTCGTGAACCGTAGAAGCGCGCTGGTCAGCAGCCGGAGCCCATGCTAACGCGCGCAGCCATGACAAGTAACGCATCTGATTCCCTGACTTATCGCGACGCAGGTGTCGATATTGAGGCAGGCGATAACCTGGTCAAAGCGATCGG
>JBCCZH010000086.1:0-9982 GCA_039188075.1 Pseudomonadota bacterium | reverse complement strand
ATGGGCCTGGAACTGATGGGCGCGCGCACCTTGCAACGCTATGCGACCGAGAATGATGCCCGCGGGCATCAGGCCGCCAGTGCGCGGAACTTTGTTAAACGCGCCGGTGAAGTTGGCCTGAAACAAGCGCTGACCGATCGTGACGCCCCCTTCGGGGATGGGCGGGTGAAGGTGCGGGGTCCTGAAACCCGGGACGCGGATGGCAACCTGATCGATCCTGAAGACTAGGGGTCAGACCAGGACTTTACGCATGCGCAGGATCGGTACGATGGTCCCGTCCTCGCTCGGTTGTGACAGGTCTTCGATAAACTCATAGCCGCAGGCTTCATAGAGCGGGCGCCCGGGCGCTGTGGATCCCATTTCCATCGTCTTGAACCCTTCGGTCCGGGCCGAATTTTCACCTGCTTCCAGCAAGAACCGACCAATGCCCCGCCGGGTGAAATCCGGATGCGTGTACATGGCGCGGATCTTGGCCGGCTCGGTCGCCGGATCCGCCAGGGCATCATCTCGCCCGGATGTGTGATTGCCGCCATACAGCGTGCGCCGCCGCGACCAGCCCCCGCAGCCCGCCAGGGCGTCTCCGATATAGACCAGGAAATAGGTCCCATCATCGACCAATAGGGTATCGACGCCCATCGTCTCGCTGGAGCGTTCGACTTGCTTCTGATCCAGAAATTTTGGCAGCAGCGCCGCCATGGAGGCGGCCATCAAGGCTTCAATCGCCGGGATGTCTTCGCGGGTTGCAATTCGTAAGTGCATTTTCTGCCGTCTTCTCTATCTGGAACTCTGTATCGCAGAGATTTTCGGTTTTGAAAGGTGCTTCGCGCGTGACTGAACGGATTCCGACCCCATGCTTCGTGCTCGACCTGGCGCGCCTGCGCCGAAATCTTGAGACGGCCAGTCACATTCGTCAGGCAGCGGGCTGCAAGATCCTGCTCGCGACCAAGGCATTCGCCCTGCCAGCGGTGTTCCCGATCATGCGCGATTATCTCGATGGCACCACAGCGAGCGGCGAATATGAAGCGGCCACGGGCGCAGACGCCTTTGGCAAGGACGTGCACGTCTATTCCCCTGCCTATGCACCGGGTGAGGTCGAACGGCTCGGTAAGATTGCCGGGCACATTTATTTTAACTCGGCGGCGCAGCTTTCGCGCTATGCGGCGATGGCCAAAGCTGCCGGGGCCGAGGTCGGATTGCGGGTTAATCCAGGCTATTCAAACGCCACCCTGGGCGGTGACCTGTATGATCCCTGTGCGCCGATGTCCCGCTTTGGCGAGGTCGACCGGGCGCTGGACCAGGTCAACTGGGATGCGGTCGATATCTTTCATGTCCATGCCTTGTGCGAGTCTCTCGCGGATGGCTCGGTCGGACTGATCGAGCATGTGGCCGACCGCTATGCGCCCTATCTCGAACAGGTCAGCGCCGTAAACTTTGGTGGCGGCCATTTCATCAACAAGTCCGGTTATGATGTCGACGCGCTGATCGCCGCTCTTCAGGCCTTCCGGGATCGTTTTGGTCTTGAGGTCATTCTCGAACCCGGCAGCGGGCTTGTGGTCGACACAGGCGAGCTGCATGCCAGCGTGATTGATGTGCACTGGAATGACGGCAATATCGCCCTGCTTGATGCCAGCGCGTCCACCCATATGCCAGACGTTCTGGAAGTGCCTTACCGCCCGGATATTGTCGACGCCGCGGAGGCGGGTGCGCTGGCCCACACGTATCGTCTGGCGGGGCGCACCTGTATGACCGGCGATGTGATCGGCGACTATTCCTTTGCCCAGCCGCTGACGCCCGGCGATCGCGTGATCTTCACCGATCAAATGCACTACACATTCGTCAAAACCAATACGTTCAACGGCAACCCGCTGGCCAATCTCGCTGTGCGCCATGAGACCGGCGAGATCGAGATGCTGAGCGATTTTGGATATGACGCCTTCCGGCAACGGCTCGGGCGCTAGACGCCTGGCCGGGGCAGGCACATGAGTTGCGAATGCCCGGTCACCAATAACCGGCCTTGCCGATCATGAATGGCGCCTTCAGTGCCCATCAAGCCACCTGTGGCGAGATCGGCCCGCACTGTCATGTGTAACCAGTCAGCCGCCATGGTCGGCCGAAAGAAGCGATAATAATAATCCACATTCGGGGCGATCCAGGGCGATGGATCATCCTCGGGATGGGCCGGATACTGGGCCAGCCATCCGAACGTATCCATCAGGATGATTGGACGTGCAGCATCAACAAAGGAGTCTGTAACAGAGGCCGTTTCCTTATAGCGATAGAACCCGGTCAGTTCCGGTTCGCGGGCGGCATCGCCGGGCTTGGGCATGGTCTTGAGCGGACGCTGATCGATGCGGGACACAAAATCGAACGGCGGCTCATCCGGGAACAGGTCTTCCCAGGTCGGCAAAGTCT
Source organism: Pseudomonadota bacterium (assembly GCA_039188075.1). Classification (GTDB taxonomy): domain Bacteria; phylum Pseudomonadota; class Alphaproteobacteria; order Caulobacterales; family Hyphomonadaceae; genus Henriciella. The sequence continues at coordinate 7,570 of JBCCZH010000086.1, read as the reverse complement.
CGGGATCTGGAAAGCCGTTGAGCTGCGACACATCATGTTCAATCCCGGGCAATTCATCCGGCATCACCCAGACCTGAGCTGTGAACAGAAGCCTGTCTTCTTGCACCATATCAACGCGGAGCAGCTCACTGCGGCGACCCTTACGGATCGATTGCACGGTCAGTGTAACGGGTTGATACTGACCGACCCGGACGAAATGGCAGGACATGCTGACGGGCCGCGTCTGCTGCGTCGCTTCACCCGCTACGCGCAAGGCCAAGGCGGTGACAAAACCACCCGCCGGGCCCCACAGCCCCCAATCCTCCCGCAACAGACCGGTCCAGGTCACATCATCCACGCGGGTCAGCCGTGTGGCGATTTCAAAATCGTCAATTCGATCCAAAATGGGGCCTCCATGCCTGTCTCTGACGTTTCAACTCGATTGTCACAGTGTTTCCCGCCTGTAAACGCAAACGCAAAACAGCCGCATTAAGACCCAAGCATCGCCGAACTGAGCCTTATAGGAAGCCTGGATGTCTGACCCTTCCAATTCCCGCGTGGATGAGATCCTCGCCAAGACGCTGCCGCCCATTGAGGCGCGTATTGATGCGCTGTTTCCAGGATGGTTGACCAAAGCCCTGATCGAATTTCTCGTCTTCGGGATCAAGCAGGCCTGGGCTTGTCTGTTCGGCGGCTTGTTGCTGGCGGGTCTGATTGCAACGCATTGTTTTTATCCGGAGTCGGCGCCGCTCTCGCGTTATGATTTCCTGGTCGTGTATGCGGCGGGCATACAGATCATCTTCCTGATCACGCGCCTTGAGCGACCGAGCGAGGCGCTGGTCATTCTGATCTTTCACATTGTCGGCACAGCGATGGAAGTGTTCAAAACCGATGCCGGGTCCTGGACCTATCCGGAGGAGAGCCTGCTCCGACTCGGGGGCGTGCCCCTCTTCTCCGGATTCATGTACGCGGCGGTCGGATCCTATTTTGCCCGGGTCGCTCGCGTGTTCGAGTTTCGCTGGCAGAATTATCCACCCCGCGTCATCACGCTGCTGCTGGCCATCGGTATCTATATCAACTTTTTCAGCCACCATTTCATCTGGGATGTACGCTACGCCCTGTTTGCATTCACGGCTCTGCTCTTCCTGCGCTGCCAGGTCCATTATCGCGTCTGGCGCTGGACCCATCAGATGCCGCTCCTGGTCGGATTTTTTCTCGTCAGCCTGTTCATCTGGCTGGCCGAGAATATTGCGACTTTCACCCAGACCTGGCTCTACCCGGGTCAGGAAGCCGGCTGGCACATGGTGTCGCTGCAAAAGCTTGGCAGCTGGTATCTGTTGATGATTGTCTCCTGGGTGCTGGTCACTCTGGTCCATCCGCCGCAAGCGGTCGAAACCAAAGAGACCGGCGTCGACTAACCCGGATTGTGCTGCGGCTCCCACAGCTGGATCGGATTGCCCTCCGGATCAAACACCGTCGCAAATAGACCATTGGGATAAGGATTGCCTTCATCCACGGTCACGTCATTGCCATTGGCCCGCAGCTGCGCGACCATTTTCTCCAGATTTTCGACCCGAAAGTTCAGCATGAACGTCTTGGACATGTCGTCGCCGAAATAAGTCGTGTCATGGCTGAACGGCGCAAACACAGTCGGACCTTCAGCCTGATGCCAGGGCTGCGTGTCATAATCGCTCGGCACCGGATCAATACCGAAATTCTCGTCATACCAGGCGGCCAGCGCCTTGGTGTCCCTGGCCCGAAAGAAGAAGCCGCCAAACCCTGTTATTCTCTGTTTTTCCGACATGATCGTCTCCCTACACTTGGATTTTGAAGACTATGTCGGAAAAACAGGTTGACGTAAAACGAGCAGACCCAATATCTGCGACAACCTTTTGGAGCTTTCGAAGACAGATGAACTAGCGACACCGGTCATCCGGCAATCAGATCCTGCTAGCAGCGCGCCAGACGCGCTGAACCCCATTTGTCATAGAAAGACACTTCATGCCCTTATTACAGAACAAAACCGCGCTGGTGACCGGCGCTGCCCGCGGCATTGGCGCCGCCATTGCCAAGGCCTTTGCCGACGAAGGCGCCAAGGTCATCGTGACCGATATTCTGGACGAAGAAGGCGCGGCGACCGCATCGGCGATCGGCGGCACCTATTACCGGCTTGATGTCCAGTCCGAGGCAGACTGGGCACGGATCCGTGATGCACACCCAACACTCGACGTGCTCGTCAACAATGCCGGCATGACCGGATTTGAAACCGGCAATCTCGTCCATGACCCGGAAAAGGCGTCGCTCGAAGCCTGGCGCGAGGTACATGCCGTCAATCTCGATGGCACCTTTCTCGGCTGCCGTGCGGCGATCGCCATGATGAAGCATGCCGGGACAGGCAGCATCATAAACATCTCCTCGCGCTCGGGCCTGGTCGGCATTCCGGGTGCGGCGGCCTATGCCAGTTCCAAGGCGGCTATCATCAACCATACGCGCACCGTCGCGCTCTATTGCGCGCAACAGGGCTGGAAGATTCGCTGCAATGCGATTGCCCCAGCCGCGATTCTGACGCCCATCTGGGAACCGATGATCGGGGATGGCCCTGACCGCGAAGACCGGATGGCGGCGCTGGTGGCGGACACGCCCCTGAAACGCTTCGGTCAGCCGGACGAAGTTGCAGCCCTGGCGGTCATGCTGGCCGGCGACGGCGCTACCTACATGACCGGCGAGACCCTGACCCTGGATGGCGGCCTGCTGGCAGGGTCTGCGGCGAGCCCGGGCTAGCGCGACGTCGGCAATCGACGCGGACCGTGTTTTCGGTCTAGGTACGGGCCGGACCCTAACTCTGAAGAGCTATGCCTATGCGCTTGAATGATTGTCACAATTTTGGAGACTTCCGACGGCTCGCCAAACAGCGCCTGCCCAGTCCGATCTTCAATTACATCGATGGTGCAGCGGATGATGAGGTGACCTATCGCCGAAACACGGCCGCCTATGAGGATGTCGATCTCGTCCCCAAAGTGCTCAATGATGTCGAGCAGATCGATATGAGCGTGGAGGTGATGGGCCAGACTCTGGACATGCCCTTCTATTGCGCGCCGACCGCGCTGCAGCGACTGTTTCACCATCAGGGTGAGCGCGCTGTTGCCAAGGCCGCGACCAAATATGGAACGATGTTCGGCGTCTCATCCCTCGCGACGGTCTCTGCCGAAGAGATTGCCGACATCGCGCCAGGCCCGAAATTGTTTCAGTTCTACTTTCACAAGGATCGCGGCCTGAATGATGCGCTGCTCGAACGGGCGCGCGCCGCCAAGTACAATGTCATGGCGCTGACGGTTGACACAATTGTTGGCGGCAATCGCGAACGCGATTTACGTACCGGTTTCACTTCGCCGCCGCGCCTGACCCCGGCCTCGATGTTCAGCTTCGCGGCGCATCCCTCCTGGGCCTGGAATTTCCTGACCCGGGAAAAGTTCGACATGCCGCACCTGTCGACGCATGTCAGTCAGGGCACCAATCTCGCGGTCTCGGTCGCAGAATATTTCACTTCGCTGCTCGACCAGACCATGAACTGGAAGGATGCCGAGAAACTCTGCGCCCAGTGGAATGGTCAATTCGCCTTGAAAGGGATCATGAGCGTGGAAGACGCCAAGCGCGCCGTGGATATTGGCTGTACCGGCATCATGGTCTCGAACCATGGCGGCCGACAGCTGGACGGCGCCCGCGCACCGTTCGATCAACTGGCCGAGATCTGTGATGCCGTCGGCGATCAGATTGATGTCATTTGCGAAGGCGGCGTGCAACGCGGCACGCATGTCCTGAAAGCACTTTCGGTTGGCGCCAAGGCGGTGTCCGGTGGACGCTATTATCTGTACGCGCTGGCCGCCGCCGGCCAGGCCGGGGTAGAACGCGCGCTGGGCAATATGCAGACCGAGATTGAGCGCGATATGAAACTGATGGGCATGACCCGGATTGATCAGCTCAACCGCGACAATCTCAGATGGCGGGCGCGCTAGGCGCTACCAGCCTCCGCCACCACCGCCGCCGCCCCCGCCGCCGGAAAAACCACCCCCGCCGCTGCCGGACGAGCTGGAGCTTTGCGGCATGGCCGATGATACGCCGGAGCTCATGCCCGAGACCATGCGATCGGTCATGCCGCTGATCGAACCGATGCGGGCCGCATTCATATTGGTCCAGGTCGGATCATAATTGGCCGCCTCATCCGGGATCAGCCGTTCAAAATGCTTGGTCCAGGGCTTCTCAACGCCGAGCGCGACCGCGAAGGGCAAGAATTTCTCATACCGCTCCACCGTCATGGGCGGCGGCGCCTCGCTGCCGACTTCGACCGAATTGAGCTGAAGCTTCTCGGCCTTTTCCATGTAGAGGCGAAAGCCCTGCAAATGGGTCCGCACATCCTGACCCCGCCGGGTTGGGGCCGGCATCAGGTACATGAACAATCCATTCAATCCGATCAGGCCAATGATGCCGGCTGTGTGCCAGACGCTCCAAAAGGAGTGTTGCAGAATGGCGAAGACCATAGCAAATATCGTCAGGATCCCGCCGAGGATCACATAGCCGGCATTCCATTTGAAATAGTCACTGCCATACTCGCTAACGACCTTTTTGCGAAAGCTCGTATAAGCCTTGGTGAAGCCGGCATGATACTTCTCACCAAGCTTGATCGATGAGCGGTCGTCGAACAGTCCGGCATAAAGCTGGTCCAGTTCGACCGGTAGGGCCCCCGCCTCGGGCGAAGACCCTTTGCTCAAGGTCGTCTTTTTCTTGTTCTTGGCGTCGACATCGATCCGCATCTGCCCCTGGGCCGCCAGATACATCAGGCTGGCAATCAAGCCATCATGCCCGGAAAAGCCGCGATGATAGATATGGTGTGCCGCGGCGGGCGAGTATCCCGCGGGGGGTTCATATTGCGGAAAGACCGGACCCTTTGTGGGATCGCGGCCAACGCGGTCAAAGCTGCGCAGATAGAAGGCCAGCAATCCGAGGAGCGATGCCACCAGAGCTGTCAGAGAGCCATATCGCGCCCACCAGAGCCAGCCCTCGTCGAACAAGGAGGGCGGATCAATCGCCCCCTTTGCGAGGCTGAACGACACCGTCAGACCTTCGCGCACCCCGAGTGGTTCACTGGTCGAGACGACATGTGCTCCGTCGACAAGACGATAATTGGCGTTCTTTTCGGAGGACCCGAATGCGCCTGTGTAAAACTCGGTCTCGATAACCTCGGCCCCATCCGGTAGCGTGATGCGCGCAGACGCGGCGCGGATTGGAAACCGCCAATAGCTGCCCGTGGCGTTCCAGTATAATTCATCCCGGTCCTCAAAATACCGGATCTGGTTCTTCACCCGATAGCGGATTTCATATGTGTGGACGCGATAGTCGAGAAAGCGATCCGGATCGCCGATCCGGATCATCACGGCATTGCCATTGCGTTCGCGGTCATAGGGCTCGCGTTGGCCATCCTTGCGCACGCTCAGCACATTATATCTGTATCTCAGCGTGCCTGGGCCATTTTCGTCTAGGTAAAAAGCGGGCAGCTCACGGAAGATCCCGCGCCGGATCTCGCGGCCTTCAACATTGACCGCAATCGTTTCGGTGACGACAATATCGCCATCTTTTTCAACCTCGATCTCAACATCGAACCGGCGAATTTCTTCTTCGGCATGCGCCGTCAATGCATAACCAAAAATCGCCAGCAGAAAACACAGCGCCCCCAATCTGCGCATTATGACTCTCCCCCAAGATTCAAATCGGGCACCGCCCGGTCTGCCATATTGATCTCGAAGAATTTGCGCTGCGCAAAGCCAAACAGGCCCGCGACCAGATTGCCGGGAAAGCTCTCGACGGCGACGTTCATCTCTCGCACTGCGCCATTATAGAAGCGGCGCGCCATCTCGATGTTGTTCTCGGTTTCAGACAACTCGGCTTGGAGATCTCGGAAATTATCGCTGGCTTTCAGATCGGGATAATCCTCGGCCAGGGCCAGGAGTTTTGTGACAGGCGCCGCCAGCGCGCTCTCCTTGCTGCCCCGCGCATCCGGATCGTCGCCGGCCTGCAGGGCGGCATTACGCTTCATGATGACGTCTTCAAACAATTGCCGCTCATGGCTGGCATAGCCTTGAACCGTGGTCACCAATTGCGGGATCAGATCGGCGCGGCGTTTGAGCTGAACATCAATGTCCGCCCAGCCATTATTGACCATGTTGCGCTTGCCAACCAGTTGGTTGAACAGAATCGCCACGGTGACCAGAATGGCCGATAATGCGCCCAGTCCAAGATACAGTCCGATCATGAATTTCCCTCCTTCATGATGTATTTCATGAGGATTACGGAAATTACCGCAAATGTGAAGCGTGCCTAAGTGGCCGGATCCCAGCTGCCGAGCGCGGTATCCATGATGCCGACCGCTTCGCGCACGTCCGCATCCTCAATCACCAGAGGCGGGGCCAGGCGGAGTACATTATTGCCCGCCACACCGACCAGCAGACCATGCTCGCGGCAGGCATTCTGCACCGGCTTGGGCAGCGCCTTGAGTTGCAAGCCGGTCAGCAGACCCTTGCCGGTCACGCCGTCAACCTTGTCCGGATGGCTATCAGCCAGGGATTTCAATCCTTGCGCCACGGTTCCGGCGACGCGGCGCACCTGCGCCAGGAAGGCCTCGTCTGAAATAATGTCCCAGACCACATTGCCGACCGCCATGGCCAGCGGATTGCCGCCATAGGTCGAGCCATGACTGCCGGGCTGCATCACTGATCCTGCTGCTTCTGTTGTCAGGCAGGCCCCGAAAGGGAAGCCGCCACCAACCCCTTTGGCAACGCACATAATGTCCGGCTCAGCCACCTCAGCCCATTCATGTGCGAACAGTTGGCCCGTCCGGCCCATGCCGCACTGGACCTCATCATAAATGAGCAGTGCACCGCGTTCGTCACACAATTTGCGCAAGGCGGTGAGGTCTTCTTCCGGCAGTGCGCGTACGCCGCCCTCGCCTTGAACTGGTTCAATCAGGACGGCCGCTGTTCGCTCGGAAACAGCAGCATCCAATGCATCATTGTCGCCAAACTCGATTTGCGTGAAGCCAGGCAGCGCCGGACCAAAGCCTTCAAGATATTTTGGATTGCCGCCAGCATTGATAGCGCCCAGAGAGCGACCATGAAAGGCGCCGCTAAAGGTGACAATTTCATAGCGCTCCGCATCATCCTTGGCCCAATGATATTTGCGTGCCGTCTTTACAGCGCACTCAATCGCCTCGGTTCCGGAATTGGTGAAGAAGACCCGGTCGGCAAATGGCAGGCGCTCGCACATCTTGCGCGCCAATTCCTCACCCGCCGGTACACGAAACATGTTCGAGGTGTGCCAGAGTTTGCCCGCTTGCGTCTGCAAGGCCTCGACCATGGCCGGATGCGCGTGGCCCAGCGCACTCACCGCAATTCCGGAAATGAAGTCGAGATAGGATTTTCCGTCCTCAGTGATCAGACGGACGCCTTCACCACGCTCGAACGCTTCTTCCGGGGGACGGTAAACCGGCATGATGTGTTGACGGGGGTCCGACATGATTTGCTCCTGTCTGCTCAAGAATGGT
>JBCCZH010000085.1:0-10133 GCA_039188075.1 Pseudomonadota bacterium | reverse complement strand
CTTGACGGGAAGTTCGGCGCGAATAGACCTGCGCTAGATGTCAGCGGCAATTGTCAGCCTCTCCAACCTGCGCTTTGCCTGGCCGGGCCAAGCCCCCGTGCTCGATATTGCCTCGTTTGAATTGCAAGCTGGCGAGCGCCTGTTTCTGAGAGGACCAAGCGGGTCCGGAAAGTCAACCTTGCTTGGCTTGATCGCAGGCGTTCTGGAGGCCAGTTCGGGGCAGGTTGAGGTGCTTGGTCATGAACTAACGGATCTGTCTGGCGGTCAGCGAGATCAGGTTCGGGCGGATCATCTGGGCGTGATCTTCCAGATGTTCAATTTGGTGCCCTATCTGTCCGTCGTTCAGAATGTCGTCTTGCCCTGCCGGTTTTCCAAACGGCGCCTCAGCGAAGTCAAAGCAATGGGTGGACCCGACGAGGAGGCCCGTCGTTTGCTGTCCGAGCTGGGCCTGGATGATCCCGATCTGTTGGCGCGCAAGGTCACAGAATTGTCGGTCGGGCAGCAACAGCGCGTTGCGGCGGCGCGGGCCCTGATCGGCAATCCGTCGCTGATTATTGCAGACGAGCCGACCTCTGCGCTCGATGCCGACAGTCGCGATCGGTTTATTGAATTGCTCAGCGATGAAGCCCGGAAAACCAGCGCCGCGCTGCTCTTTGTCAGTCATGATGCCAGCCTTGCGCCCTTGTTTGATCGCGCCATGGACCTGGCGGAAATCAACCGCCTGAAGGAAGCCGTCTGATGGGCGTGTCCATACTCAGCCTGGCCTGGCGCAGTTTGCTGAACCGCAAGGTTTCGGCTCTGTTGACTGTGATTGCGATCGCGCTCTCGGTCGCCTTGTTCCTCGGCGTTGAGAAAGCCCGCAATGCGGCCAAGGAAGGCTTTGACAACACGATTTCCGGGACCGAGCTGATTGTCGGCGCGCCGTCCGGGCAGATCAATCTCTTGCTCTATTCGGTGTTCCGCCTCGGCAATGCGACGGCTGAAATTTCCTGGCCGACTTATCAGCAGATCGCGGCGCGCGATGATGTCGAATGGGCGGTGCCGATATCACTCGGCGACAGCCATCGCGGGTATCGTGTGCTCGGCACCACGCAAGCCTATTTCGACCGCTATCAATACGGACAGAGACAATCCCTCGTTTTTGCCGAAGGGGTTCAGTTTGAGGACCTGTTCGATGCGGTGATCGGTTCGGATGTCGCCAAACAGCTCGGTTATGAGATTGGGACCCCGCTCATCCTGACTCATGGCATCGGGGCAGGCGGACTCAACGATCATGATGATCGGCCCTTTCGTGTCGCCGGAATCCTGCGTCCGACCGGAACGCCGGTCGATCAGACCATCCATGTCTCGCTGGAGGCGATCACAGCCATCCATGTTGGCTGGGAAACCGGGACGCGGAACCGGTTGGCAGATTCGATTACCGAAGAGATGATCCGAAGTTTCGATTTGACCCCGCGTACCGTGACGGCCGTATTCGTCGGTTTGAAGAGCCGCGGCACCATTCTGCGGACCCGGCGAGACTTGAACACCAATATGTCAGAACCGCTCCTTGCAATCATACCCGGACAGGCACTGGCCGAACTCTGGCAGGTCATGAGTACCGCCGAGCGGGTCCTGCTGGCGGTTTCTGCGTTTGTGATTGCCGTTGGCCTGGTCTCGATCCTGACCAGCATTCTGACGAGCCTGAACGAGCGGCGCCGGGAAATGTCCATTTTGCGGGCCACCGGGGCGCGACCAGGACATATTCTGATCCTGCTTATCGCTGAAGCGGCGGTGCTGGGCTTTTTGGGCGCGCTGCTGGGGGCGATCCTGATCCAGGTCATCTTTGCGATCGCGGCGCCCATCCTGTCGGCGCAATATGGCGTCGCTCTGATCGGGACAGGTCCGGGTTGGGTGGATCTCTACACGATCGCCGCGGTGACGTTTGCCGCCACATGCCTCGGACTCTGGCCGGCGATCACGGCGCTTCGGCGGTCCTTGTCGGATGGTTTGACTGTCAAAGTCTGATCACAAGCGCGCTAAAGGTCTGGTCGAATGGACGCGCGGCCCCTAGATTGGCGGCATGATGAGACAGTTTCTGATTTCGGCAGCCGCGATCGGCCTGCTTTCGGCGTGCGGCCAGGTGGGCACCGCAGACGCGAGGTCGGCAGAGTTTCAGTCCTCTGGCTCCGAACCACAAGTCGGCGATCGTATCCCGGAGCCTGAGCCCGAAGAAAGTACGCGCCTTGCCGAAGCAGGCTCGGACGCAAACGCGCTGGCGGCGCGTGGGGTGCGCGAGATTGGCTGGGAAGAATTGATGCCGGAAGGTGAGGAAGAACGGCTTGCTCAGCTCTACCAGCAACAGATGGCCATGCTATATTCCGGCGGTCCGATCGCCGAAGGGTCCGCCGCCGATCAGATGATTCAGATCGGCACGTTCAACACGGTCAAGGAACTGAACGAAACCAAGGTCCGCATCCCGGGTTATACCGTGCCGTTTGAATATGGCGCCAATGCCGAAATCAGTGAATTCCTGCTTGTGCCTTATTATGGCGCCTGTCTGCATGCACCCCCACCACCGCCAAATCAGACCGTGTTTGCGATGACGGACGAACCGATCAAGCTGAGAAATCTGGCCCAGGCGGTGTGGATTGAAGGGACCATTTTTACCCAGACCCAGGAATCCGAGCTTGCAGATGCCGCTTACACGATCCGCGTCGACCGGGTCGAAACCTACGTTTACTAGCCGCGGCTGCCTGCCCCATGGTCGGAAGAGACCTGGCGCTCTATGTCAGTGATCAGGTAATAGAAAGGCTACTCCCATGGCCACTGCTCTGATGCTTGGCGCTTACGCCGCCATTGGACTGCTCATCATCATTTTCGTGATGGCAATGATCAATCTGACCAAGACAGATGAGGGCCAGCCGACGCGGTCCAATCAATTGATGCGGGCGCGGGTGATCGTACAGGCCGTGATTGTGGGGCTGCTGGTGCTGCTCGGAATTGTCGTCGGCTCGATCAATCTGTTCTAGATCATGGTCAAGCTGGACAAGATCTACACCCGGACCGGCGATGGCGGCAAAACCCGGCTCTCTACGGGTGAGCCAGTCGAGAAATGGCATCCCCGCGTGACCGCTTACGGCACGGTCGATGAAACCAATGCCGCGCTTGGCGTTGCCGCTCTGGTGGCGCCGGAGCCAATGCTCGCCTCTATCCGCCGGATCCAGAATGACCTGTTTGATCTTGGCGCCGACCTCGCCACACCTGATCGTGGCAAAAAACTCGAATGGGAACCCTTGCGGATCATCAAGTCACAAGTCGACCGGCTCGAGTTCGAGATCGATGCGATGAATGAAGATCTGGCACCGCTGGACAGTTTCATCCTGCCAGGGGGTTCGCGATTGGCGGCGCATTTACATGTCGCGCGCACACTATGCCGCCGTGCCGAGCGGCAGATTGCGGAACTCTCGGCCCTGGAAGGGGAGATCGTCAGTCCGGAAGCTCTGGCCTATGCCAACCGCCTGTCGGATTGGCTGTTCGTGGCCGGGCGGGTCGCCAATAATAATGGCGCTGATGATGTAAAATGGGTGCCTGGCGCCAATCGCTAACCGCTATTGAAATGCCCATGGATGCGTTCTGCCAGGGCAGCGGAAACGCCATCGACTTCCTTCAGATCTGTCAGCTTGGCCAGCGCCACGCCCTTGGCGGATCCGAAATACTGCAGCAGCGCTTTCTTGCGAGACGGGCCGATGCCTTCAATCTCGTCCAGCGGGTTCTTCTTGATCGCAGCGCTGCGCTTGGCCCGATGCGCGCCAATTGCCCAGCGGTGCGCCTCGTCTCGAAGCCGTTGCAGATAGTAGAGCACGGGTGCGTTTTCCGGCAATCGAAATGGCGCGCGCCCAGGCTGAAAGAATTGTTCCCGTCCGGCATTGCGCTCGACGCCTTTGGCGATGGAGACCAGATTCACATCGGATGGCGACAGCCCCAGATCCGCGATCGACTCGATCACGCTGCTCAATTGTCCAAGACCGCCATCAATCAGCACCAGGTCTGGCCAGTTCGCGCCATTGCCTTCATCGCGTTCCTTCAGCGCGCGCGCAAAGCGACGGCGCATGACTTCCCGCATCATGCCATTATCATCACCGGGCTCGAGACTCGTATCCTTGATATTGAACTTGCGATACTGGCCCTTTTCGAACCCATCCGGCCCGGCCACGACCATGCCGCCCACCATGTTCGAGCCCTGAATGTGGGAATTGTCATAGACCTCGATTCGTTGCGGTGGCTCTTCCAGATCAAATGCCTTGGCGACTTCCTTGAGCAGGCGGGCCTGGCTCGCGCTCTCGGCCAGTTTGCGACTGAGCGCTTCAGCAGCATTGCGGCTCGCCTGTTCGACCAGGCCGCGTTTCTCGCCGCGTTGGGGCGTGCGAATCTCGACCTTGCGATCGGCTTTCAGGGCCAGGGCTTCGGCAATCAGTTCTGAATCGACGGGCGTCTGATTGGTCAGGATCAGGCGCGGGGGCGGGCGCTTGTCATAGAATTGAACCAGGAAGGCGGCGAGAATATCTGCTTCCTGCTCCCCCTTTTCGTGGCGCGGGAAATGAATGGTCGCGCCCCAGTTCTGACCGGCGCGAATGAAGAAGACCTGAACGGCAGACAGGCCACCTTCCATCGCGATGGAGAAAATGTCGGCTTCTTCAATCCCGTCCGGATTGATGTCCTGCTGCGCGCGCACATGCGCCAGGGCACGAATCCGATCGCGCAGACTGGCGGCGCGTTCAAATTCCATGTCCTCGGCCGCGGTTTCCATTTGCGCCGCGAGATTGGTCTGTAGGTCCGTCGCCTTGCCGCGCAAGAAGTCGGCGGCCTGATCCGCCAATTCCTGATAATCCGCCTTGCTGATCAGGTCGACACAGGGCGCGGAGCAGCGTTTGATCTGATGCAGCATGCAGGGGCGCTGGCGAGTCGAGAAGACGCTGTCCTCGCAGGTTCGCAGCAGAAACGCCTTTTGCAGCGTGTCGATCGTGCGGGTGACGGCATTGGCGCTGGCAAAGGGTCCGAAATAATCGCCGCGATCCTGTTTCGAGCCGCGATATTTCAGCACTTGCGGGGCCTCATGATCGCGCCGGATCAGAATGTAAGGGAAGGATTTGTCGTCGCGCAGCAGGATATTGAATCGGGGCTTGAGCGATTTGATCAGGCTGGCTTCCAGCAATAGCGCTTCGGTCTCGGTTTCCGTGACCACGAATTCCATTCGTGCCGTGGCCAGGATCATGGCCGCAATCCGCTGCGTATGGCCGCCAATGCGCGTGTAGGACGACACACGGGCCGACAGATTCTTGGCCTTGCCGACATAAAGCACCGTGTCGTCTTCGCCGAACATTCGATACACGCCTGGCTTTTTCGGCAGGCGTGAAAGATTGTCCTTGATGACATCGACCCCGCGTTTGCGAGGGGCAGGGCTGGACGACTCAGACATGGCCCTCATTTAGGCGCATGTGGTCGGAAAGCCTAGATGCTGAAAATACCGCTATAGGCGCCGGCACCAGTACCGAAAATGATATTGCCGCCAATCATCACCACGCCGAGCACCAGAACCGCAGTGGCGAACTGACGCCCCAGGCTGCCTGGATTATACTTGCGGCGCGCGCGCGCCACGATCACATAGATCAGGAAAAGGATCAGCACACATAGCGCCAGCAACCGCTCGGCCAGGGTCAGATCTGTGACGTAAGTATGGACTTCACCGACATAGAACTTCACGTCGATCATAAACTGATCGATCGCGCGCTCATACAGTCCTGTACTTGAACCGTGTTCAAACCACATTGTTCGGATCCTCGGGTCTCCATATCCCGCCAAAAATAGTCTAGAAGTCTCAACACAACGCTAAATAGAACCGTGAAAATTTAATTGAAACATTGCAAATTCGACATGTTGCGCCGGTCTCGATTGCGGATTACACGGGCGGCTCAGACACGGAGACCTGAGTCATGGCCAGCCAACTCATCTTAAGCGAAGCGGTTAACCGCGTGGCCCCATCCGCAACTATTGCGGTGACAACCAAAGCCGCAGAACTCAAGGCGGCGGGTGAGAATGTGATTGGTCTGGGTGCAGGTGAGCCGGATTTCGACACGCCCGATCATATCAAGCAGGCGGCCGGGGATGCGATCGATGCCGGCAAGACCAAATATACGCCGGCCGACGGTTTGCCTGAATTGAAGCAGGCCATTTGCGCCAAGTTCAAGCGCGACAATGATCTCTCCTACACTCCGGCACAGGTGCACGTCGCGCCCGGCGGCAAGCCGGTGCTTTACAATGCTCTGGTCTCTACCTTGAACCCGGGTGATGAAGTTGTGATTCCGGCGCCGTATTGGGTCAGCTATCCGGAAATGGTGAAGCTTTGCGGCGGGACGCCGGTCATCGTGTCCTGTGGACCGAACGCCAAATACAAGCTGACACCAGAAGCGCTGGAAGCGGCGATCACGCCGAACACCAAATGGCTGATCCTGAACTCACCCTCCAACCCAACCGGCGCGGCCTATACACGGGCCAAATTGCAGGGCCTGGCCGAGGTTCTCATGCGGCATCCACAAGTCTGGGTGCTGACCGATGATATGTATGAGCACCTGGTCTATGACGGCTTCGAATACAGCACGATCGCGCAGGTCGCGCCGGACCTTTACGATCGGACGCTGACCATGAACGGGGTTTCCAAAGCCTATGCCATGACCGGTTGGCGGATTGGCTATGCGGCGGGGCCAGAGGCTTTGATCAAGACGATGCGCAAGGTCATCAGCCAGACCACGTCCAATCCCTGCTCCATTTCACAATATGCGGCCATTGCGGCCCTGAACGGTGACCATGGTTTCCTGGCCGAGCGGAATGAAGTGTTTCGCCAGCGCCGCGATATGGTGGTGGCCGAACTGAACAAGGCAGAGGGCCTGACCTGTGGGACGCCGGAAGGCGCCTTCTATGTCTATCCATCTTGTGCCGGGGCGATCGGCAAGACGGCACTGTCGGGCAAACGGATCGAGACCGACACCGATTTCGCCTCCGAATTGCTGCAGCAGGAGAAAGTCGCGGTGGTCATGGGCGAGGCATTTGGCTTGTCCCCTGCTTTTCGTGTCTCTTACGCAACCTCCACAGAGGCGTTGCAGGACGCGACCGCACGTATTCAGAAATTCTGTGCCTCATTGAAATAGCGCCGATCTATAGACTTTCTCTATATCGGGCGTGCCTGATTTCAATTTGAATGTCGGCATCCAGACGCCACCTGCTGGTTATCTGAATGAAAGGAAACTCCGATGGACATTGAAATTGGATTGACCGACACCGAACGCGCCCAGTCCGTTGACGCCTTGAAGCGTCTGCTGGGCGAAACCTATGCGCTATACGTGAAGACGCATGGCTATCACTGGAACGTCACCGGCCCGCGATTCCAGGCCCTGCACGCCGAATTCATGGCCCAATACACAGAGCTGTGGGCGGCGCTGGACGAAATCGCTGAACGGATCCGGGCGCTTGGCGAGTTTGCGCCGGGATCCTCCACAGAAATGCTGGAACAAGCCTCGATCAAGCCAGACAATGGCGTTCCAGAAGCAGACGCCATGATCGCCAACCTGGTGCGGGGTCACGAAGCCGTGGCGCGCGCCGCGCGCGATGGCATCCATGCGGCGTCAGATATCGGCGATGATGTCACCGTCGATCTGCTGACTCAGCGGGCGACGATTGCGGATAAAACCGCCTGGATGCTCCGCGCCAGCCTTTAGTTGACGGCTGCGCCCTGCGCGCCAGGCGTTTCGAACAGGCGGTAGCAGCTTCGGCCATCGCCTTTGGCTTCATACAAGGCGAGGTCTGCGCATTTCATCAAGGTCCGGGCATTGCGGGCATGGATGGGGGCGCAGGCCACGCCGACCGAGGCGCTGCATTTCAGTTCCAGACCGCCAATCTGATACGGCCGCGACAAGGCGGTAATCAGCCGCGCCGCCATCAGGCACGCATCCATTGGATTGGCGACATCATGGGTGACCACGACAAATTCATCCCCGCCCAGGCGCGCGGCCCAGTCGCGGCCACGAATGGTCCGGCGAATGCGTTTGGCCACCTGACTGAGCAGAGCGTCCCCGGCCTGATGGCCATAGGTGTCATTGATGGCCTTGAAATTATCCAGGTCGATGGCGAGCAGAGCGACATTCTCATCATCGTCGCTGGCGCTGACATCGCCTTCAATCTTGTTCTGGAAAGCATAGCGATTGGACAGGCCGGTCAGCATGTCATGCTCGGCCATATGCCGCAGCCGTCCTTGCGCCTCGATCCGACGGGTCACATTCGTTCCGACGCCGAGATAGCCGATCACGTCGCCGGCGGCATTGAAACGCGGGGTGGCTGACAGTGAAATGAAATAGCGTTTGCCATGCGGATCATTCAGTTTCGAGAGTATATCGGAATAGGGCTTCACCGCTTGCAACGCGCTCAACATCTTTTCCATCTCGGCCTCTTCGAGATGGATCACGTCGAGATAATGCTGTCCGATGATCCGGTTCTTATCCGGTACCACGGTTTTCATGAGGCGCCCGCCGGCCGCGATGACCAGGCCTTCCAGATCGGTTTCCCAATAGAGGTCGGTGGCGAAATCCGCGAGATGTGAGAGCTGCGACTCAGCGATCGCATCCGCCTCATTGGCGCGCTTTTCAGCCCGCGCAACGAGGAGTACGCAGAGCAGCGTGACCCCCAGGGCGGCCGTGGCCTCCGCCATCATGACCCAGTGCGGAAACTGATACACCGCATCAAGTGCGAGAAAACAGATTTGCAGTCCGCCAAACACAAGCAAGGCGACCAGGGCAATGGAAACCCCGCCAAATCTGCGCACTTCATCGGGTTGAGCTGACTTTCCCATATGCGCACATATGCAAGTCACGGTTGAATTTTAGTTATTTTTTGAGCGAAAGCGTTAACGGCGTCCAAACAGGCGCTCAATATCGGCGAGCTTCAATTCGACATAAGTTGGCCGGCCATGATTGCATTGTCCGGAATGCGGTGTGGCTTCCATCTGGCGCAGCAAGGCGTTCATTTCTTCGGCGTTCAGACGTCGACCGGCCCGAACAGACCCTCGGCAGGCCATATTGCCCATCACGTCCTCGAACCGTTCTTTCAAGGCAAGTCCGGCATCATATTCGGCAAAATCATCAGCCAGATCCTGTATCAGGCCGACGGCATCCATCTCGCCAAACAAAGCCGGGGTTGCGCGGATACAAATGGCACCAACGCCAAAAGGTTCGATTTCCAGGCCGAGCTCGGCCAGTTCTTCACTGCGGGCGATGACACGCGCGGCTTCATCCTCGCTCATCTCGACAATATCAGGGATCAGCAGGGCCTGGCGCCTGACGCCGCCAGCCGCCATCTGGCGTTTCATGTCTTCATAGACGAGGCGTTCATGCGCGGCGTGCTGATCGACAATGACAATGCCATCTTCGGTCTGAGCCACGACATAAGTCTCGTGCAATTGCGCCCGCGCCACGCCAAGCGGCTGGTCGGGTGCGGCGACGCCGGCATCCGGCTCAACCCGGGCTGACAGGCCGCCCTCATAGGCCGCCGGTGGCTTGGTGGCGACGGAAGACGCTGGATCCCATGCGGTTGGGGTTGGATGAGGCGCGGATGAGCCGGGATGAGGCTGTCTATCTGACCATAATGTGGATGGCCGGAACACATCGGCCTGGACCGGTTCAGCCCGGGCTTTGCCGAGCGCTTCAGCGGCGACCGTCGTACTGGCGCGATGACCCGCTGCCGCCAGCGCGTGACGCAAAGCGCCGATGATCAGGCCGCGGACATTTCCGGCATCGCGAAAGCGGACTTCCGTCTTGGCGGGGTGCACATTCACATCGACATATTCAGGATCAAGATCGACAAAGAGTGCCGCCATGGGATGGCGATCGCGGGCCAGAAAGTCCTGATAAGCGGCCCGGATGACCCCATTCAGCATCCGGTCTTTCACGGGTCGTCCATTGACGAAAAGATATTGGCGCTGGGCATTGCCGCGATTGAGCGTCGGCAGACCGGCAAACCCGGTCAGGCGCACGCCTTCGCGATCCGTATCAATCTGCAGCGCATTCTCACGAAAATCGCGGCCCATAATCGCGCCAAGGCGTTCGAGT
>JBCCZH010000084.1:0-10209 GCA_039188075.1 Pseudomonadota bacterium | reverse complement strand
ATTCCGGCGCCGGCGCCAATTACTAGACATACGGGTTTCATTCTCAGGCCTCCTTGAGTTCTTTTTTGGAACTATGAAGGGGGAGACCTGTCAGCGTCAACAGGAAAGCAGTGAAGCGAGACGCCACAAAAACTAAACGAATGCGCGCTTGGTCCGAAACCGCCTGGCGCTCCAGGATCGTGGGTGGCGATGTGAAACGGGATCAAGCCTTGCTGGCTTGCCGCGCAATCAGCGCCTCGACGAAATTGATATGGCTGCGCAAGTGGTACAATTCATCATTGTATGAGACGGGCACTTCGACTTGTCCGACCTCGTGCTGCAAGGACTGAATATCGGTCAGGACTTGTTGTCGTGTCGCATCATCTGCCGCATCAAAACCGCGCCGCTCCAATTCATGCAGGTCATTATACCAGACATAGATCTTGCGCCGAATACGCCAGCGATAGACCGGGGGTGCCATCTGGACCAACGGGATGAGCAAAGCGGCCAGGGGAATCAAAAATACCCAGGCCCGTTCCAGGAAGTTCGCCCACCCGAATGAGAAATAGCGCCGCAAGAAAGTCGGTCCATTGCGATAGAAGCGCCGCGCTTCTTCCGAAAGCGGCAGATCCGTACGCGTTTCGTCCGGGAATGTCTTGGCGCGGTTGAGGATCGATCCGCCGCTGTGAATGGTCTCTGCAGCCTCCAGCAGGACAGATTGCAGGGCCGGGTGCAACTCCTCATCGACCCCCAATTGCGCAATTGCGGAAATCAGCTCGACATCGCCGGCCGGAATATCGCGATCCATGTCGACCACGCCGTCAAACAGGATGAGCGGTGCCAGTGCGTCATCCCGCATCGACAGGCCGTTGGCGCGGCGCATGCCGATCAGGCGGACCTCAGGCGCATTCAACAGGCGTTGCACATAGCTGGTTTCGACACTGGCGGTGAAGACGGCTGCTTCCACGTCACCGGCGAGCAAGGCATCGGCCGCAGCGTTGCCGGACAAGGGCACAATGTCCAGCCAGTCGCCGCCCCATTCGGCTTGCAATCGTTCCGTCATCGCACGCGTGCCGGACCCGTTGGCACCGCCGGCGATTCTGACGGATTCCAGGTCGCCGAAATCAGACGTTAACCGCGAGAACTGATCCGAGCGCGAGAAGATCCAGAACGGTTCGGCGAACATGCCGCCTAATGATCTGAGATTTTCCTGGGACTCAGCACTTGCAAGCCCGCCCTGCAATAGCGCGACATCCGCTTCATCCGCGTTGAGCAATCGGTAATTCTCGACCGTTCCAGCCGTTTCCAGGACTTCAACCTCAATCCCATGCACGGCGAGCGCGTCGGCATATTGCTGTGCCAGCGCGTAATAGCGACCATCCTGCCCGCCGGCGGCAAACCGCAACTCCATCGGCGGAGGCGGCGCGACAAAGCGCATGGTGATGATTAACAAGATGAGGATTACGGCCGCCAGCGGGCCATAGACTTTCAGCGCATCCTTCATGGATTATCCCTCTACCCGGCGCCTTCTGGCGCGTGTTTTGCAGTCATAGGTGAAGCTTATGGCATAGATTGACACGATTTGAGTCGTTTTCATGAAATCCTTCCCCTATATTATGTCCAACTGACTCTTCTAACGTCTGGAATGATCGATGAATATGCGAAATCTCGCGGTTTGGGGTCTCATCGCAGTACTCCTCCTTGGCCTTCTGGCCGTCATGCAAAGCAATCCGTCGCAAGCGGGGGCTCAGAAAGTTGATATTTCTGAAGTCTATGAACTGGCCGAAAGCCAGCAATTGCGCGAAGTGATCATCACGCCGACCAAAGTGACGGCGGTAACCACCAATAATGAACGCATCTTCGCCCAGAAAAGCCAGGACCTCGGTGCCCTGCGCGAGCGGATGATTGAACTCGACGTCCCGTCTGTGGTTGATGATCCGGATACCGGTTTCAACCTGGGCGATCTGATCATGGGTCTGCTGCCCATCATCTTCATCGTCGCCATCCTGTTCTTCTTCATGCGCCAGATGCAAGCCGGCGGTGGTGGCCGCGGTGCGATGAGCTTCGGCAAATCGCGGGCCCGACTGCTGACCGAAAAGCAGGGCCGCGTCACGTTTGATGATGTCGCCGGCGTTGATGAAGCCAAGGAAGAGCTCGAAGAAGTCGTCGACTTCCTGAAAGACCCTGCGAAATTCCAGCGCCTGGGCGGCAAGATCCCCAAGGGTGCGCTGCTCGTTGGCCCACCCGGAACCGGTAAGACCCTTCTGGCGCGCGCGATTGCCGGCGAGGCGGGTGTGCCCTTCTTCACGATTTCAGGCTCGGACTTTGTCGAAATGTTTGTCGGCGTCGGCGCCAGCCGCGTCCGCGACATGTTTGAACAAGCCAAGCGCAATGCGCCTTGTATCATCTTCATTGACGAGATTGATGCGGTCGGTCGCTCGCGCGGTGCGGGCCTTGGCGGCGGCAATGATGAACGCGAACAGACCCTCAACCAATTGCTGGTTGAGATGGACGGGTTCGAAGCCAATGATGGCATTATCATTGTTGCAGCCACCAACCGCCCGGATGTTCTCGACCCGGCTCTGCTGCGCCCCGGTCGTTTCGACCGGCAAGTGACGGTTGGCAATCCTGACGTCATCGGACGTGAGAAAATCCTGAAAGTGCACATGCGCAATGTGCCTCTGGCAAAAGATGTCGAAGCCAAGATTATTGCCCGCGGCACGCCGGGTTTCTCTGGCGCCGACCTCGCCAATCTGGTCAATGAGGCAGCTCTGCTGGCAGCACGCCGCGGCAAACGGGTCGTGGCGATGGCTGAGTTTGAAGATGCCAAGGACAAGGTTCTGATGGGACCGGAGCGGCGCTCCATGGTCATGAGTCAGGACGAGAAAGAGCTCACCGCCTGGCACGAAGCCGGACACGCAATCGTGGCTCTGAAAGTGCCCAAGGCCGACCCGGTGCACAAGGCGACCATCATTCCACGTGGCCGTGCCCTCGGCATGGTGATGCAGCTGCCGGAAGACGATAAATTGTCGATGAGCCGCATCGAGATGACCTCTCGTCTCGCCATCATCATGGGCGGCCGTGTGGCTGAAGAAGAGAAGTTTGGCGATGAAGCCGTCACCGCGGGTGCTGCGTCAGATATTCAGCAAGCGACCCGCCTGGCACGCGCCATGGTGACGCGCTGGGGTCTTTCGGACGAGATTGGTCCGGTCGATTATGGCGAAGATCAAGGCCAGGTGTTCCTTGGCCAGCAGCTGGTACAATCGTCTTCCGTCTCGGAAGATACATCGAAGAAAATCGAGGAAGAAGTGCGCAAGCTGATCCAGAAAGGCATGGATGATGCCCGTGAGATCATGGTCAAGTTCCGTGATCAATGGTCCGCGCTGGCCGAAGCCCTGCTGGAGTATGAGACGCTGACGGGCGACGAGATTCGCGCCCTGATCAATGAAGGCAAACTGCCGGAACGCCCGGATGAGCCGGACGAGCCGCCTCGCCCGAACGCCGCTGTGCCGGTGATCGGCAAGCGCCGCAAGGATAAAGGCGGTGACTTTGGCGGCGAGCCGGAGCCAGCCTGATCCATGGCAATGACACGCGAAACGCTGGAAGGCTTCCTCACCGAAGCCTTCCCGGAAGCTGAGATCACATTGACCGATCTGGCGGGTGACAATGATCATTGGCAAGCGGAAATTGTCTCTGAACAGTTTCGCGGCAAGACCCGCGTGGCACAGCATCAAATGGTCTATGCGGCCTTGAAAGGGACTATGGGTGGAGAGCTGCACGCACTGGCCCTCAAGACCCGGGCGCCTGGCTGACTTTAAAAACAATCGACGCCACAAAGACTCAGCCTATGCTGCGCATCGATGAGTCGACATTTACACACAACCATTTTTGACGGCATGCCGAACGCGGCCATGATTCTGGATGCGCAGCTGAATTTTGTGGATGCCAATCAGGCTTATTGCCAGGCGGTACAACGCGACCGTGCAGAGATGATCGGGAAATATGTCTTCGACGTCTTTCCGGATATCCCGGAACGGATCGCGCCCGTCATGGACGCGTTTCAAAAAACCTTGGCCGGAGAAGCGGTGCAGCTGGAGGCGCAACCTTACAAACTGGAATTGCCGGATGGCACGATTGAAGATCGGATCTGGCAGGTGTCGCAATTTCCCATTCGCTGTGAACAAGGGCATGTCGAATATGTCGTGCAACGGGCCGAGGACATTACCGAGCGCGAGGACTTGCGGAAACAGCGGGATCTGGTCACCGCCGAGCTGAATCACCGCGTCCGCAATACTCTGGCGGTCGTGCAGTCCATGGCCGAACAGACCGGGCTTGTCTCGGAAGACATAGACAGTTTTCTGAAGAGCTTTTCGGGGCGTCTGGCGGCGATGAGTCGGAATTTTGCGGCGCTGACGGACGCGCATTGGCAAGGTCTGGAATTCGAGACCATTCTTCGAACGGAACTGGAGCCGAATGCAGGCCCGGCGCTGGATCGCGTGACGTTTGATGGCCCGAATCTGACCATGACCGTACGCGCCTCGAAATTCACATCCATGCTGGTGCATGAACTCGCGACCAATGCGGCAAAATACGGATTCCTGACCGATCCTGCTGGGACACTGACTACGCGCTGGTGGCTCGAAGACGGGGTGTTCTATGGCGAATGGCTTGAGTCCGGATTGACGAGTATTCAGGCCCCGACTGAAACAGGATTTGGGTTTCAATTGTTCGACTTGATGGCCAATATCGACATCACGCCCACATTCGAACCCGATGGGTTGAAAGTTCGGTTCAACGTTCCGGTGAGTTTAAGTGTGGAATCCGGAGAGTTGGAGTTCGTCGACGATTAGTGTCGGGTTTGGGCCTTTTTCTCAGCCGCGCGCAACGCTTCTACCAGATCCTGCAATTCCTGCGGAATCGGTTCGTTGCGAATCTCGTCAAATTGGTCGCGCAAGGATTGCGCAAGGGTCTCCGAGCGCTCGCTGGACGCTCGATCACTCGATTCCTTCGGTTTGGCTGGTACCCGTTTTCCGCGTTTCCCCACCAATGATCCCTCTCCCCTGGGTGTCTCGGTTGCGCGGCGTAAAACGTATGGAAACTCTTGTCAGGTCAATAGAATTTAAGCAGTTGTAATGATTGGGAGTATTTCGCTGTGTCGATGGCTGATCGAATTGAGGGCTTGTTGCCGTATATGCGGCGATATGCGCGCGCCTCGACCGGTCATACGCAACAGGGCGATGCCTGCGTCGAACGAGTCCTGCAGCATATATTGGATCAATCACTTGATGCCGATTTTGATCCCATCCGCTATGATCGAATGACCGTCTATGCATTGCTCGACGATGAACTGGAGCGCGAAGCGAAATCAGCAAATGCCAAGGCCAGGCGCGCCTTGCTGCTGGTTGCCGTTGAAGGGTTTGACGAGCGCACCGTCCGCCAGATCCTGAAAGTCAGTGCTGAAGAGTTAAGCCAGTTGCTGGACAATGCCGAAAAGGCGTTTGCAGAGACGACTGCCACGAACATGCTGATCATAGAAGATGAACCGATGATCTCTGCGCAGTTGAAGCGCATTGCGGAAAGTCTCGGTCATCAGGTTATCGGTATTGCCGAAACCGCGCGCAAGGCGATCGCCCTGAATGAGGCGCATGAAATCGATATCGTGCTGTGCGACATCCAACTGGCCGATGGCTCGCTGGGCAATGATGCGATCGCGGAGATGAGCCTGCCTGACACGGTTCCGGTCGTGTTCATCACGGCGTATCCTGAGCGATATCTGTCGACCCTAAACGAGGGTCCTTCCTATCTCATCACCAAGCCATTTGACGCCGACTATTTGAAAGCGGTGATCGGACACGCCCTGTTGAACGTCCAAGCCAGCTAGCTCGCTTTTGCCGCCTTCTTGTTCTTGCCCCGCAAGCGTGGCCAGATCAGTTTCAACCAGATCCACAGGAACAGGCCAATCAACAGGATCCAGGGCAGGCCAACCGCAAAGGCTGTGATAACCGCAGCGATCGCGCTGGAGAGATTGTAGAAAAAGTCTCCAAAAGCTTGTCCAAGCGGGTTCTCGCGCGAGCCGCTAAAGGCAGGCACCTTGGTCTGATAGTTGATATCGAGCGACGACATGGAAACCCGAAGGCGCAGGGTTTTCAGCTGGGCTTCAATGCTCTCAATGCCGCCGGTTACACGCGCCAGTTCGCGTTCGATCTGCAACAGTTCGCCGAGTTCACCATCGCGCCGTTCCAGCAGGTTCAACAAGCGTGTCTGCAAGGTTTTCTGAGCCTCGAGCCGGGCGCCCGTATCAACGATCTGGCGGGTCAGGTCTTCGGCCTGCGTCGAGCGTTGTGTAATGTCGCCGCCGGCCGCCTCGGCGGCCTCATCAATCCCGCCCAAGAAGGTCTCGATCCAGTCCGGTGTGGCGCGGATGGACAGATTGCCGGAGGCATAATCCTCTTCCTGGCTGTACACATTGGAGTTGATCACAATGCAGTTTGCTGTCCCGGCGGCGCGGCAAGCATCAGCATGTGCCGTCATCATGGGTGGAACGCCGCCTTTCGGCAAACTCATGCCAAGGCTGTGGCTATAGGCAATATATTGCTGCGTGCCCGGTTCACCAATCTCTCCGCCACCCGAACCGTCCTGCGGTTCCGTTTGTATGGTCCGATCCAGTCGATCGCCGGAGAATTTCTGAGTGCCGGCGACCTGTAAATCCATGGCCATTTCAGACATGATGGGCGACGGGGGCGGCGCCTCGGATCGTTCATAGTCACCGCCGCCGCCACAGGCGGCGAGGCCGAGCAAACTTGCGGAAAATACTAGCGTTCGTACCTGCATGGGTCCCTCCATGGCTCGGAAGATGACGATCAAACAGGGCCAAATCGCGACCGAAATCAAGGCGTGCTGCCTTAAACGTCCTTTGGTGGTTTCAGACGCCGCTTTGTGACGTGGCTGTCAATCTTGTCGCCAGTTTGTTTTTCGCCGCGCATATAATGGCGCTGCCAACCGGCTTTGACCGCATCCTCATCTCCCGAGACCAGCTTCTTGTTAAACTTGCCTCGGCTCTCGGCCCAGCCGTGAAACTCTTTCTCCAGCTCCGGATTGGTGCTCAGGAGTTTACGTTCCGGCTCAATCTCTTCCAGTTTGCCATGTTCAATCGGCACGATGAAGCAAAAGGGGTCACCCTTCTTGAAAATGACCTCGCCAGGCCGGGTCATTTGCCAATTCATCGTGAAGGGGAAAGGCAGCCAGTCCGTCTCGACCAGACCGGTCAGCGGCGCAATGCCATCAATGAAGAAGTTTGGGGCACCCATGGTCATCAGACCCCAACCGGGCGGTGTGCGAAACAGGTGCCCGGTGTGAAACGTGACAATGCCGCGTTGAAAGTGACTGTCGGCAAAGGACGGAATGGCCCGCGGATCACCGCGTGTCTTGAAATCGATATCATTCTTGCCGGGCCCGCCATTCCAGATAATCTTCAGATCCATCGGGCACAGGATTTCCCAGCCTGTCGAGTTGGCCATGGAC
The DNA here is from genome assembly GCA_039188075.1 of Pseudomonadota bacterium. GTDB lineage: Bacteria > Pseudomonadota > Alphaproteobacteria > Caulobacterales > Hyphomonadaceae > Henriciella. Next base: position 2,709 of record JBCCZH010000084.1, on the reverse strand, counting down.
AAAGGCAAGCAACGATAAGGCTGGCGATCCGGAAACGCATCCATCCAGTCCCGGGTGCTGCGCCCGGGCACGATCTCCGGCGCGACATCGTAAATCTTGTAGCATTCAAGCTGCATCTTCATTCCTTCATGTCAGGCTTGACCTTGAACTGGATTCCTGCCCCAAGCCCCGTATGCCTGCAAGCCCAACTGATCTGTTCGACTATCTCGACACGCACGCGATCAAGCATTCAACCGTGGAACATGCGGCGACATTCACAGTGGAAGAAGGACGGCATTTGAAGGCGTCCATGCCGGGCGGTCACTCCAAGAATCTGTTCATGAAAGACAAGGATGGCACGCTCGTCCTGATTTCCGCCTGGGCCGAGAGCCAATTGAAATTGAATCAGCTCCACAAACTGATCGGCACGCGGCGTCTGTCTTTTGCCAGTGCGGACCTGATGCTTGAACATCTCGGTGTTGTCCCCGGCGCGGTGACGGCTTTTGGCTTGATGAATGACACGGAGAACCGCGTTAAGTTTATTGTCGACGTCGCGCTGATGGAGTTCGACACGGTTAACTTCCATCCATTGGTCAACACGGCCACCACCGCAATCAGCCAGGCAGATCTTCGTCGGTTTGTGCAGGCGACGGGTCATGCTCTGACAGAGGTGGATTTTTCGACCCTGTAAGTCGGTCCAGTGCTGTTTGACGCATCGCCGCGCGTTCGTCCGTCAAGAGTGGGATCAGGCCCTTTGCAACCAGATAGCCATCCGGGCCCCAGGCATCCTCTTCGGTAAACTCGCCGACATAGTCCGCCAGTCCAGGCACCATCATCCTGTTCTCGACCTTGACATAGAAATACATGCTGCGCGACACGCCATACTCGCCACTGGCAATATTCACGAAAGTCGGATCGATCCCGCCAACTTTCGCAGCTTTTACCCGATCCAGATTCTGTTCCAGAAAAGAGTATCCAAGCACGCCAACCGCATCATCATTGCGCAACAATGTGTTGATGATCGAACTGTCATTCTCGCCGCTATCAATCCAGGCGCCATCATTTCGTATTTCACGGGCCCGCGCGACGAAGGCATCCAGGTCGCTGTCGAAGAGAGCCTGCATTTCTGGCAGCGCCAGCGCGCCATTCTCCATGGCGATCTCGGCAAACGCGTCGCGCGTGCCCGAAGTCGGTGGCGGTCCGGAGACCAGAATGCGGGTCTCGGGCAACGCCGGATCGATATCCTGCCAGGTGCGATTGGGATTCTTCGTCCAGCCGCCAGCCCCATCCGGCAGATTGGCGGCCAGGGCGAGAAAGATCTGCGCTTTGGTCAGATTGAGATCTGGTCCGGACTTGCTATTGGCCAGGACGATCCCGTCATAGCCGATCTTCACTTCCAGCGGATCGATGATACCGGCATCCTCGCACAGAGCGTCCTCGCCAGGCTTGATCTTTCGTGAAGCGTTTACGATGGACGGTTCCTCAGGACCGATCCCGTTACAAAAGATCTTGAAGCCGCCGCCCGTGCCGGTGGTCTCCACAATCGGTGCGGCATGGCGCGAACTGGCGCCGAATTGTTCGGCCACGGTTGTCGCGAAGGGCGCCACGGTCGAGGATCCGACAATCTTGATCTTCTGAACCTCGCCGACACTATAGACAGGAGGCGCATTTTCCTGTTCCTCGATCGCTGACAGGTCCGTGCGCACGCCACAGGCGGTGACCGCGAAGGCGGCAAGTGAAATTGCAATTATGCGCATATCTACCTCCTTTGTGGCTGGCTTGCCGCTCCCCTAGTCCGGTTTTGTGACAGTCTTTTGCAAATCACTGTACTCTTAGACGGCAACTTGCTCGACATCTGCAAAGCCAAAGCGGCGACACACTTCAGTCAATCGCGCCTGACCATTGATCGGACTGGTCAGCCAGGCATAGCCCCCGGTCTTTTTGGAACTCTTCTGGTCCGACAAGACGCGGACCGTCTGGCGCGCAATCGCTTCGCCGCTATCCACGAAGTTGACCGCTTGCGGCAGCGTCGCCGCCAATTCGCCGCGGATCAAGGGAAAATGCGTACACGCCAAAACCACCGTGTCGATCTCATCACCCCCTTCGGCTTCATAGAGCGGTGCCTGCGCGATGCGAAAGGATTCCAGTGGCACCGGATGACCAGAGGCGACCTGTTCGGCCATTCGGACCAGGGCGATGGATCCATGCAGGATGACTCGCACGCCGCTGGCGAAATCCTCGATCAGTTCGGCGGTATAGGCGCGGCGCACGGTCCCGGGCGTGGCGAGCAATCCGATCGTGCCGGTGCGGGTCAATTGGGCTGCCGGCTTGATGGCCGGAACCGTTCCGACCACCGGAATATCCAGCGCGGCCCGCACCTCGGGCAAGGCCAGCGTGCTGGCCGTATTGCAGGCGATCACGAAAACGTCCGGTCTCGACACCTGGCAGAGCGCCTTGGCCACTTCCGGCAGGCGCTGCCTGAGGGCTGCATCTGATTTTTCGCCATATGGGAAGAAGCCGCTATCGGCGGCATAGTCGACGGCAATATACGGAGCCAAAGCCTGGATCTCCCGGGCGACGGTAAGACCGCCCATCCCGGAGTCGAAAACCAGTACTTTTCCGTTTAGATTCGCAGACATAGGCCTGCTCCTAGACTGGTTTGCCCGCTTAGGAAATGCTTGCTCTGAATGTTGGAGCTTGTTATTGTGCGCTGCAGCATAGTAAGGATAT
>JBCCZH010000083.1:0-10388 GCA_039188075.1 Pseudomonadota bacterium | reverse complement strand
TGCTGTCGATGATCTTGCCTTCAACCCGTCTAACACCCCGCTCTTCCGCATAGGCACGGAGGAACCGGGCATAGGCCGTCGCATCAAAATGATAGGCATAACGGAGCTGCGACAGGACAGACCGTGGATCGTTATGCGGCAACGCAAATTTGAACTGTTTGGCGGCCACGGCGCTGAGACTAAACGTTTCGATTTCGCTGGTCGGGTTCGATTGCCGGTACCGCATCCAGAATTGATGGAAATCAATCCCCTGCATATCCACGCCATGTGGCCCGAACGGGTGGAAATAGGCTTCGCCGATCCGCCCCCAATTCACAAACTCGATGCCGAGCTTGAAGGTACCATTCGTGGCACGCAGAAAATCCTGCTCGGAAATACCGAGCATGGCGTTGAAGTTTATGACATCCGGGATTGTCGCCTCACCGACTCCAATCGTGCCGATCTGTTCAGACTCGATCAGCGTGATCTGGACCGCTTGCGATGATAACAGGCTCGACAATGCAGCCGCCGTCATCCAGCCCGCAGAGCCGCCGCCGACAATGACTATATTTCGGATCGCTGGTTGGGGCTCAGGCATAGTTTTGCTTCTCGAAATAGCGTTTCATATTGCTGACATAGACATGATGCGGCGGCATGCGAGCCACCAATTGTTCGATTGCACGGGACATACCATCCAGCTGTTGATCTATGTCCTGTTTGGCCGTCCCCTCAGCCTGCAGGTCGTAGCGCGCGGCGCGACGTCCGAGACCATGGTGAAGGATGATCCAGTCTTCATCATTGTATGGTTCCAGATCATATTTCGCCAGAACACCGCGACTTTCAAACTGTGTAATCTTGCGGGACAGAGCAGGTGTAAGGGCGGCTTCCACAGCCGTCGTCCAGAACGGTGTGTCTGATGTTGAATTGAGATAGAAAGCATCCGCGAACATGTTTGTATGCGCCACATCATCCTTGAAGCGCCGGTTAAACTCACGCTGCTCCATTTCGAATGCGCGCGTCACGGGGATCAGGTCCAGCAAGCGCTCAATATCCCGCTGCAGCATCACCATTGGACCTGACGTGAGTGGATCAAGGACGCTGGCAGCGGCGCCGATCGAGACCACATTGCCTTTCCAGGCCGCATCTGACGAACCGAGCATGCACGCGTTTGCGTCGGCCAACTCATTCTCAGCCTGGACCGACAGGGTATGGACCGCGTTCTGCAGATAGGTCTGCGCCGACCATCCATTCGGAGACGCTGTTACGCGCCGACAGGGCGGACCCAATTGGCTTGTTGGTTGAACCGAGTGCGCCATGGAGAACGTGCGAGTTACCGAGAATGCCCCCTTGGCTGCACCGGCAAGCTTTCGCCTGGGCCCTGTACAGTCAATGAACAGATCCGCCGACAGCGTCTCTCCCGAAGCCAGATCGAGATGTGACACGCCTGAGTCACCGGCCTGGACGGACGTTATCTCTGCGCCGTGTCTCAAGACATTGGTATTTGCAACTTTTTCAGCCAGCAATTGAACCCATTCGCGGACGCTGAACTGATATCCGTACTCCGCGCGAGAGAGCGGATTGGATGGATCATCCGGGGGATGTGCAAATTTTCCCTGTCGCGCGGCGACCCCGGAAACGAGCAAGGGCGCGAGCCTCTGTTGGTTACGGGTCAGGTGATGCTGCAATGGAATGCCTGCGATCAAAGGCAGGATTTCATGATGACACTGCACCCAGTCCGTTTCGGTGCCCGGCCACTCAACATAATGGGCTCCAAACGAAAACGACGTGGCACTTCGCGAGAACAGAAAAGGCTCGTCTAATCCCAGTCCGCGGAGGAAATCGTAGGCCGTCGGTAAAGTGACGCTGCCATAGACAATATCGTCTTTGCCATCCTCGCCCTCATTGATCAGCGTGATTTGATAATCCGAATTCAATGCGCCGCGCAGCGCAAGCGCCGTCATCAGACCCGCCAGGCCGCCACCGCAAACGACAATCTTGAATTCGGAACGCTGCATGCTGTGTTTCAACGCTAATTCGGACCCGAAGGCGACGCGACAAGTGGCGCAGATTGGGTCTCAGCTCCATAGCGCCGTAGAAAATCAATCTGATCCGGCGTCGCTTCCACCGCATTCATCGTGTCCTGCTTGATTGAAGCGAGCTGTGACCGCAACTGATCCAATCCATACGTATCGACGCGCGGATCATACGCTTCCGGAACCAGGTTTTGTCCCAGCATGACGGCGATCCAGCTGGGCGGCAGAAAGACGCCAAACTCATATTTCAGGACATAGCCGCGCGTATTCCAGGCCGAGATCTTTTCCTGCAGACTGTTGGGCAGAGTCATGTTTCGGAAATAGCGCCACATCTCACTATCATCGCGCTGCGTGGCAACATAATGGAGCAGGAGAAAATCGCGCACCCGTTCAAAATTGAGCCCCATGCGCGCATTGTATTCTTCGACATCATTCTCATCGATGGCTGCGCCGGGGAATAATTCGATCAGCGCCGTTATGCCTTCCTGTATCAGGTGAATTGAAGTGGACTCGAGCGGCTCAAGGAACCCGCCGGACAAGCCTATGCTCACAACGTTCTGGCTCCAGAACTTGTTGCGGCGGCCGGTTTTGAAAAAGAGCTGCTTCGGTTCTGCGAGCGCCGGCCCTTCCAATGTGCTCATCAATTGATGCGTCGCTTCATCGTCGGAGATGTATTCGTTCCAATAGACATGACCGTTACCGGTCCGATGTTGCAGCGGAATGCGCCATTGCCAGCCAGCCGTCCGGGCAGTGGCGCGCGTATATGGCAACAGCTTGCCTCGCGCTTCACAAGGCACAGCCACGGCTCGATTACACGGCAACCAATGGCTCCAGTCATCATAACCAGCTTTCAAGGTCTGTTCGATAAGTATGCCTCGAAACCCGGAACAGTCGATGAAGAGCTCAGCCTCAATCTGCTGGCCATTTTCGAGGGTTAGGCGTTCAACATGTCCGGTTTCTGGATTTTGACTCGCTTCGGTGACCTTGCCTTCAGTCCGGATGACGCCCTTCGCTTCGCAATAAGACCGCAGGAATTTCGCGTAGAGGCTCGAATCAAACTGATAGGCATATCCGAAATTGGAACCGATCTGATTATGATCATCGCCAGGCATTTGAAACCGGCCCTGCTCGGCGGCGATGATCGGATAAGAATAGTCATCCAGACGAGATGCCATACCCTGCTGGTGCAGGCGCAACCACAATTGATGAAAGTCCATTCCGAGCGTTGGCAACCCATAGTCGCCAAACGGATGAATATAATGATCGCCTCGTTGTCCCCAGTCGCAGAATTCGATTCCCAGCTTGAACGTTGCCTCGGTGGCGCGCATGAAAGTTCGCTCGTCTATGCCAAGCTGCTGATTAAAAAAGCGGATGTGTGGCAAAGTTGCCTCACCCACGCCGATCGTGCCGATCTGATCTGACTCTATGAGCTGAATTTCAAGCCCTAGTGCCTTGAATTTATTAGACAGTGCCGCTGCGGTCATCCAACCTGCAGTGCCCCCTCCCAGGATACATATCTTGCTTATCTGGCTCACGCTTCCTCCCGCGACTGCCATTTATTTATCACTTTTATGACTCGCCTCTTGCATTAAAGGAAGAAAAAATGATAGCGCTATCAAAACAAAAAATACATGCTCTATACCTATGCGTGTGTCGTGAGCATTAAAGGCGAGGAAACCGAGTGAGCCGGACGGCGAGCTCTCAATCAGGGGTAAATATCAGTTCATTTAGATTTTGAATGATCGGAACGGTGTTTGCATACGCTGACCGCAATCACTCAATCAGAGCATCGAGAGAATCGAAAGCTCATCACATAGTCACTGAATTCGATTTAGGGAGGTAAATCAGTGAATTCGAAGTCGAAACTTGGCCGCAAAGGGCCGAACAAACTCACGCTTTTGGGGACAACTGCCATGTTTGCCGTATTCGGCATGCCTGGGGTCATGGCTCAAGAAGATGCTGCGGATGACTCTACGGTTGAAAATGTTAGCGATAACACAACCGACGAAGAAGCCCGCCAGGACGTCATTGTTGTGCAAGGTGTCCGAGGCGCGCTGCAAACCGCACGTAACCTGAAACGCGATTCCGACACATTCGTGGACTCGATCACAGCATCGGACGTTTCTCAACTTCCAGACCTCTCTGTTGCGGAGGCGCTCGCGCGCGTGCCCGGCATCGTGACCCAGCGTTTTGAACTTGGCGGTAGCGACGGTGACTTCCCGACACCAGAAGGCGCAGGTAACATCATTCGTGGCCTGCAATTCGTCCGCTCTGAATTTAACGGTAGAGAAGCATTCTCAGCCAATGGCGGTCGTGCGCTCGAATGGGCGAGTATTCCGCCAGAGCTCATCGGCGCAGTTGAGGTTTTCAAGAACCAACGCGCTGATATGGTTGCAGGCGGTATTTCGGGCGTCGTCAACTTGCGTACTTTGGAGCCGTTCGATCGCGATGGTCGCGTCGCCGTTGCGATTGCCGATGGCACCTATACTGACCTCGCCGACGAATTCAGCCCAGGATTCAGTGCCGTGCTTGGCGATCGCTGGGATACTGACTCTGGTGAGTTTGGTCTTCTTGGATCGTTCTCGACTTCGACCTTGAACTCTGCGATCCACGGATTTCAGTACGGCCCCCTTTTGGCGGTCTCGAATCCCTTCGAAGCAAACTCGACCATTGCTCTTCCAGGCGGCTGGCAGGCTCGGGACGTCGAATTCGAACGTCAACGGGACAGCTATTACTTGGCTGGACAGTGGCGTGCACCCGATGGAAACACAGAACTGACCGTGAAGGCGGTTCGCGTCGAGAATGAAACCGAGTCTGATGAACGAACTTTCGAATTCTTCACTGACGCTGAGTCTTGGAACAGCTTTGATTTCCTCGCGGGCCCATCAGCTTATTCAATTCGTCCGTTTACCTCGGAAGGTCTTCCCCAGTGTAATGGTAGCGGCGAAGCTGCGAATGGTGGTATTGGCATATGTGAAACGCTTATTCCCGTTGATGGCGGCTTGTTTGAATCTGGAATTATTTCAAACCAATTGCGAGATTGGCTCGGCGATAGCTCGACAGGCACTGGTAGCTTGGGAACGAATTTCCGGTCACTTGCCGTACATGAGCAACGGTCATCTTTGACGCAAGACATCAGTGCAAACCTGAAGTGGCGTGCGAACGATCAATGGTTTTTCGAGTTCGATGCACATTACACAGAAGCCGAAGCGACCCTAGATCGGTTCTGGGCGGGTGGTGATCACTTTGGCGATTATTCTTACGATTTCTCCGATCCTGAGAATCCCCAAATTGCTCTTTTCCAAACCGGAACACAGCTACAGTCTTGGATTCCGCGGGGTGGCCAACCAAACGTTGCGCCAACCTCATTAGCAGATCCAAACACCGCTTATCTGCTATTCGTCGCGGATGAATTTGAGGACAATACCGGTGATCTGTATGCCGTCCGCGCGGATGCTGAATATGAATTCGCGGATGATGGTTGGTTTGATTCGGTGAAGTTTGGCGCGCGTTATTCCGAGCGCGAACAAATCAACCGCAGCGCTGGCCTGAACTGGGCCGGTATCGCACCGCCATGGGCAGGTGGCTATTTGCCATATGCCAACCGTCAGGATGGTGACGCATTTGAAGTGTTTGACTTCTCTGACTTCCAACGCGGTGGTCTTTTTGTCGGCGATGCTGCGGTGGTCTTCCCGGATCGGGCTCAGCTCCAAGACTATGGTGCGTTCGTAACGTCTCTGGCGAATGAACCTTTGATCAATACGGTTCGACTTCCAAATGGAGACATTCAAATCGGCGATTGGCAACCTTTGGCGCAAGATGGCGTGATTGATTACGCTGGTCGCGGCGTCGACGGCTTGGTCAATGAGGAAACCATCAGCGTGTTCGGCATGCTCAATTTTGGAAACGAGTTTGACAATGGTCAGGCACTGTCGGGGAATATCGGCGTCCGATATGTCAAAAACGACACGACTGGCGGTGGCATTGGCTCGTTTAGCGAGTTTTCTGCGCTTGTAGGCGATGCCACGGATGGATCTAATCCGCGGACATTCTTGCCGGAACTGGCGGCCTATCTCGATCAAGCAAACCAACCGATTGAAATTTCAAACGGCTATGAGTATTTCCTGCCTTCGCTTAATGTGAAGTGGGATCTCAACGATGAAATGTTGATCCGTTTTGCTGCGAGCCAGACAATCACGCCGGCACGAATTGACCAGCTGAATGCAAGTCGCAATCACAGTGCTGTACTCGGCTTTGTCACAGATCCAACGCAAATTGGACCGGGCGGCGGCAACGCTGTGATCGACATCATTCCGGACGAAATCCGGATCAGTGGCGGTAATCCAAATCTCGATCCGATTGAGGCTATCAATCTCGATCTCTCTTATGAGTGGTATTTCGGAGATGATGGACAATTCTCAGTCTCGGCCTTCTACAAAGACATTGAGAATATCATCGTCTTTGCCGACGCCAATGAAGGGTCAGCCACGTTTGATGGCTATACCATTCCATTCACTTTCTCAGGGAATACCAACCTCAATGATGGCACCATTCAAGGTGTCGAATTCTCCTACCAACAGTTCTACACAGACCTGCCCGGTCTGTTCGGAAATTTGGGGCTGCAGGCGAACTTTACCATCATTGACTCAGAGACCACTCCTTTACCGGCATTCGAGGATGCCGATGGCGACGGTGTACCAGACAATTTCTTAACGGTCTTCCGTTATGAAATCGATGAATTGCTCGGTCTATCTGATCTCTCTGGCAACCTCATTGGTATCTATCAGGATGAGAATTTCGAGGCCCGTATCGCTTACAATTGGCGGTCAGATTATTTCAGTTCATATCGTGACTTCGTAACCGGTAATCCGATCATTCAAGAAGAGATCGGCTTCCTGGATGCGTCTTTCAAATGGGACATTACCGACCAGATCCAGATCGGTGTCCTTGGCGCTAACCTGTTGGATACGAAAGCATTCGCGAGCCAACAGGTCGATCAAGCCGGACAGCGTTTTGCGCGCTCCAGCTTCGTCAATGATCGACGCTTCGAAGTCAGCATTCGCTACGCCTACTAAATCGAACCAGCGAATGTTCTACCAAAGGAGGGAGAGGTCTTCGGACCTCTCCCTTTTTCTTTGTGGTTCATATTTTTACTGAGCAGCCAGCCAGGGCACGAGCGCAAAGTGCGCAATCAGCGTCAGCACCAGAGCGCCACCCGACGCCCACAACGCTTTCTTCTTGAGCATTGGCTCTTTCGGGGCGCCCTCTTCCGTGCCTTGGACAACCTCGCCGTCCTGCTCATATTGGGATTGAACACCGATCGGCAGAACGCAGAAAAAGCAAACCCACCAGGTAATGATCAGAACAACGACAAAACCAACCGGGTCCATTTAGTGTTGCCCGTCTTTTGGCGTTTCCATCAATTCGACGAGGACCCCATTGGAGTTTTTCGGATGCACGAAGACGATCATCGTGCCATGCGCTCCGATCCGGGGTTCGCCAAGTACAGTCGCACCGCGCGCTTTCATCTCCGTCACCGCCTGATCGATATCCGGGACCTCGAAACAGACATGATGTTGTCCGCCGCGCGGGTTCTTCTGAATGAAATTCTGGATCGGACTGTGCTCATCCAGGGGTTCGATCAGCTCGATCTGACTATTCGGCAGATTGACGAAGCAGACCTTTACGCCCTGCGCCGGCATATCAAACGGTTCGGTTATATCCGTGGCGCCGTACAGGGTGCGGTACGTCTCCATCGCATCTTCAATATCCGGCACCGCAACACCAACGTGATTGAGCGGTCCGATCTTGAATGTCTCGGTCATGGCAAATCTCCTTGCCTAGACCCTTAGCACACTGACATCGACGATGGGCTTGCGACCGAACGTCCGCTCGCAGGCCTTTTTCACAGCCCGCGCCAGAACTCGCTCAACTTCCTCCTCATCCTGGCGTTTACGGCGTTTCATCTTGTTGATCGCCTCTTCGACGGCGTCATCGACATCGATCAGGCTTTCATCTGCATTACTGCCATCCGGCTCGGACAAGCCGCGGGCGGTTAACAAAGGACCGTCAACCACATCACCTTGGCCATCAATCGCGATGGCAACGCTGACATAGCCCCAATTGGCGAGCGCGCGGCGCTCCCGAATACCTTCGCTTTCGGCTGGCACAAGCCGGCTGCCATCGAGATAGAGGCGGCCGTTTGGAACATTATCTATGGTCGCCGCTGGCCCCGGTGCCAGGCGAATAAGGTCGCCATTTCGCGGTGTCACGGCATCGCTGACCTGCAGGCTCTTGGCATAGGCGGCGTGTTCAACAATGTGTCGCCGCTCGCCATGCACCGGGACTGCAATATTCGGGCGCACCCATTGATACATACGGCGCAGTTCATCGCGGGCCGGGTGGCCAGACACATGGATGGGGCCGTCCGTCATCTTGTCGGTAATCACCCGCACGCCTTTTTCGGCCAGCGCGTTCTGCATATCGTAAATACCCTTCTCATTCCCTGGAATGACGCGGCTGGAGAAGATGACCGTATCGCCGTCACCAAGGCTGATATGGCGGTGATCATCACGTGCTATTCGCCCAAGCGCAGCACGGGGCTCACCCTGTGAACCAGTACACAGAAAAAGGAGATGATCATCTGGCAGGCTGCCCGCCTGATCCTCACTGATCAGATCCGGAAGATCCTCGATGACGCCGGTAGCGATCGCCGCATCGGTAATCTTGTGCATGCTCCGCCCGACCAGACAGACACTCCGCCCGGCCTGTCTGGCCGCTTCAATGACGGTTGCGACGCGGGCGACATTTGAAGCGAATGTGGTGACCGCCACGCGCCCACTCAAACTGCCAATGAGTTCAATCAAATTTTGGCGCACAATCCCTTCGGACCCGCTTTCGCCTTCGACAAAAACATTTGTGCTGTCGCAAACCATTGCCAGCACGCCTTCATCACCGAGTGCGGTAAGCGCTTCAATATCGGTCTGTTCGCCAAGCTGTGGTTCGGGATCTATCTTCCAGTCGCCGGTGTGTAGGATCGTGCCGAGCGGTGTGTCGATCGCGAGGGCGTTCGGCTCCGGAATCGAATGCGTCAGCGTAATATAGCGTACCTTGAACGGTCCGGCCTCAATCGACGCGCCCAGTGGCAGCACCTGAATACTGGTCTTTTTCAAACCCCGCTCAATCAGCTTGGCCTGAGCAAGATGCGCGGTAAAAGCGGTCGCATAGATCGGGGCCCGCGTCTGCAGGCGCGGCAAAATAAGCCCAATCGCGCCAATATGGTCTTCATGCGCATGGGTCAGGAAGATGGCATCAATCTTGTCGCCCTGATCTTCCAGGAAAGCCGGATCCGGTGTCACGAGATCGATCCCTGGCGTATCATCGCCGCCAAAAGTCACGCCGACATCGATCAGGATCCAGCGTCGGTCATGCGCTGGCCCATAGCCATACGCATTCAGATTCATCCCGATCTCGCCACATCCGCCAAGCGGCAGGAATACGAGTTCCGCGTCTTTTGAATGTGCCATATGCCCCGCTTAGTCTTTCTGGTTCCGCCGGTAGACCTCTAACAGACCTACTTCCATCAAACTCTGATCAAAATGATCTATCGTCTGACTGGCGCCTTCGAAAAGGGATGCTACACCGCCTGTGGCAATTACCTTGAGCGGCGCTGCATATTCGCGCTTTACGCGCGTCACCAGGCCATCAATCAGGTCAACATAGCCCCAGAAGACGCCAGATTGCATGGCCGTGACCGTATCCTGACCAATCACCTGAGGTGGTTTCTGAATGGCGATGCGCGGCAATTGAGCGGCCGCGTCGTGCAGCGCCCGCATGGACAGGTTGATGCCTGGCGAAATGATCCCGCCTTCGAACCCGCCATCTGGGCCGACGACATCAAATGTCGTCGCTGTGCCGCTATCAATCACCAGTTTCGCTCCCTCATACAATTGGTGCGCGCCGATCGCTGCAACCAGGCGGTCCGCACCGACCTGTTCGGGTCTTCTAATGCGGATTGGAACGTCCAGTTTCGTGCTCGGTTCACCCACGAACATCGGCTCAGCATCGAAATAGCGACGCGACAGGTTGCGAAAATTGAATTTCGCTTGCGGAACAACCGAGGAAATAATGCAGCCGGTGATTTGCGACAGCTCCAGATCCTCCATGCGCATCAAGGTGCCAAGCCAGACAGCATGATCATCCGCCGTACGCGTGGCTTCGGTCGAACTCCGCCAGCTCGACACCCATTCGGTGCCGCTGTGGAGCGCAAACACGGTATTTGTGTTGCCGACATCAATTACTAACAGCATTCAGCTCACTCGCTTCACTAAATCTACGTCACCCGCCCTTATGGTGCGCTGCGAGCCATCCGGCAAT
>JBCCZH010000082.1:0-10449 GCA_039188075.1 Pseudomonadota bacterium | reverse complement strand
GATTTGAAGAAGTTCAGCCGATAAACCACCAGCTTCATGAAGATTTCGATGGCAAAGACGACGGTCACGGCACGATCGAACCAGCTCAGCGAGGCCACGAACCCGTCCGGCATCTGCCGCTCATAGGTCAGCACGCCAAGAATGATCGCATTGACGATGATCAGTCCGGTGATGAAATTTCGAAACAGCTTGCCTTCGATCGCACGCTCGAGCGGCGAATGGCTGGTGTTCAGATCAAGCGTACCCTGCTTCATCGAGTAAACCCCTATGATCCCCTGGGCGAATCTCAAACACGGGTTTTAGCGCGCTATTCAGCAGGATCAATCGCTGTCAGCGCGAGTTCGACGCCGCAATACATAAAACTGTCAGATTCGCAGGCCAGGCCATGCGCTTCCGCGCGGGCCAAACAGGCGGCTGGGTCCGGCACCTGCAATTGATAGGCGCTGAGATGATCGCGATCTCCCGGCAGAAATCGGATGGTCCCGCCCGCCAGCGGAATTTCATACACATTATGGCTGCGGTCGACGGCTTCTGCGCCCAGCACATGCCCCCATTTCTCACTCATCGCCTGCGGGTCGATCGCGCTCACGTCGAGCCGGGTCAGTCCGCCCGGTCTCGTATTCTGGGTCCAGTCCGGCCCGCCCCAGCGCCAGGATCCCTCCGGCCGCGCCTCGTCCACCGATATGATGGCCGCCCCAATATCGGCGGGATGGAGGTGGCTGGCGGAAATGTCCGGCAAGTCGATATTCCAAACGCGACGGAGCTGGAGCGCATCGGCGGCGTCGCGCACACGGGCGAGGCTGTCGGTTTGAAAGATTGCCATGTATCCGCCGCGACCCTGGTTGCGATCAAGGAAACGACCCGCGGCGGTGTTGTCCTGGACCGGGACGACGGTTTCCAGAAACTGATCGCCAAGCGCGAACACACCATTGGTCAGGCCAAACTCGGCGACTCCCGGATCGACAAAGCCGGGTCCGAGGTCGAGGACGGTGCGCAAAGTCTCGATGTCTGACTCGGCCTGAGAGGCGAAGACGAGTTGTCGAATGCGGGGAAGGGTCATGTCTATCCTGCCGAAGTTGTGGTGTCGCTGACGATTTTCCAGTCGCCATCTATCTGCCGAAAGATCAACGTGAACAGCCCGGAGGGGCGATCCGATTCTCGCTGCAAAGCCCAACCGCCATGTACCACGGCGGCGGCGTCGCCGAGTAAAACAGTTTCGAGGTTCTCGAATGTCAGCGTGCCCATCAGACTGCGGTCGGAGTAATTGGCGTGATAGCGATCGCGGGTCGCCTGCCAGCCGCGTGTGACATTGCCGCCGGATGCGAAGCGCAAGTCCGGCGATTGCCAATAGCCTTGCATGAACCCGTCAATATCGCCGGAATTCCAGGCCTCTTGCTGATTGGCGAGCACGTCTCGAATGCGATCTTCCTCACTGATGGATGATCCCAGAAGCTGACGATCATTCACGTCAAGGTTCACCGTGCAGGCGGGCATCGCAAAAGCGACGCACAAACCAATGAAAACCGAGCGAAACTGCATTACGACTCCCCCTTAGGGCTGTTCCTGACCGCCGAAATCATTTACCCGCTTGGCCTTCTTGGCAAGAGCGTCCATATGAGCGCCTGGAATTGGGAGTAAAACCCGTATGATGATGAGCCTGTTGATCCTTGGCGGTTTTGTCCTGCTCTTTGCGGGTGGGGAATCGCTGGTCCGGGGATCGGTGGGGATCGCGCGCAAAGCCGGCATGTCGGAACTCGTGATTGGCCTGACCCTGGTCGGGTTTGGCACCAGTCTGCCGGAATTGGTGACCAGTCTTCAGGCCCTGAGCGAGGGCGCGGTCGGGCTCTCAATCGGAAACGTGATCGGGTCCAATGTCGCCAATATCATGCTGGTTATCGGCGCGGCGGCTTTTGTTCGGGCGATCACGACAGACCCGAAAGCTCTGGCGCGCGATGGCGCGTTTATGGTCGCCGTGACGGCGCTCTTTGCGCTCATCGTCTGGATCGATGGCTTCACCCGATTGACCGGTATCGCCTTCACGACTTTGCTCGTCTTCTATCTGGTTGCTTCGATCATTCTCGATCGACGCAACAATAGCGCGGCGGGTGAAATGCATCAGGGCGAGGCGGAAGAGTTCGAACATGATGATCCGATCCTGGTCTCTATCCTTTTGACTCTGGGCGGCATTGCGGGCGTCATATTCGGCGCACGGTTTCTGGTCGAAGGTGGCTCAGATGCGGCGCGGCTGCTGGGTGTATCGGAAACGGTTATTGGCGTCTCCATCGTTGCGATCGGAACCAGCCTGCCGGAACTGGTCACGTCCATCATGGCCGCGCGCAAGGGCAAGGCAGATGTGGCGCTCGGCAATGTGCTCGGCTCCAACGTCTTCAATATTCTGGGTATCCTTGGCGTCTCGGCTATCGTGTTCCCATTCTCGCTGATCGAAACATCAGCCGCGGGCGTGCCGCTGGAGGTGGCTGCGATGCAGTTCGGGCAAGCCGCCAGCATGGTGACCTGGACCGATATGGGCGCCATCTTCCTGTCGCTGGTGCTCCTGTTCATTTTCGCCTTTACCGGTCGCCGGCTGGCACGATGGGAAGGCGGAGTCCTGTTGACGGCCTATTTCCTTTATATCGGTATGCGGTTTGACCTGATCCCGACCTTTGGAGGCTGATATGGCAGACAAGGATATTTATGCGGGCCTTGACCAGCTCGGACAGCAAACCGGTGCGCCCAATTCTCCTGACGAAGCAAAGCTCGAGCGGGTGCCGAACCCGCATCCGGACACGCTTTATCTGGCGCGCTTTGTGGCGCCTGAATTCACCTCGCTCTGCCCCGTTACGGGACAGCCAGACTTCGCGCATCTGGTCATAGATTATGCGCCCGGTGACTGGCTGGTTGAGAGCAAGAGTTTGAAATTGTTCCTGACCAGTTTCCGCAATCATGGCGGCTTTCATGAGGACTGCACCTTGCGAGTCGGCAAAGACATTGCGGCATTGCTCGACCCACGTTGGCTTCGGATCAGTGGCTATTGGTATCCTCGCGGTGGGATTCCGATCGATGTGTTCTGGCAAACCGGACCGGTTCCAGACGGGCTTTATGTGCCGGATACTGGCGTGGCGCCATATCGCGGCCGCGGCTAACGCGCTGTAATTCTTTGTACCTACTCAGTTTCGGTTCAGACATGATCGTGTAAATCGCGATCATGCTTCGGGGACTTCTAATTTTCATCGCGTTCCTGGCGCTGCCCGCGTCTGCGCAGCCCGATATTTGCGACAAGAGCGAGCCAGCCTGCGTGCTGGATGCGGCCTGGTCAGCGGGCCTGATCCTGCCCGAAAGCAAGCGCATGCGCCTGGCGCAGGATTTTCTCGAAATCGCGACCCTGGCGCGCGACCCCGCTCTTCTGAGCCATTGGGAAAAGCGGTTCGATCAACGCATGGCGGACACAAATGACTATCCCGATTATGGTTGGCAAAAGGCCGCACCGATCCTGCGCGCTGGCGGTGTCAGCCAGTTGATATCTGTCGCCCGCTCACGCCAGGCACCGCTGAGCTTCGGGCGCTCAGATGCGCTCTTGTCGGCCGGGAAACATCTGTATCTGTCGGAACCGCACGCGGCGGAGCAATTGAATGAAGCTTTGCTCGAACTCGCCCGTGCGGCGTCATCGTTCGAAAAACCGGTTCTCGCGCATGCAGCCGCGGAGCTCGCCATGACCCGATGTGACATGGCGCGGATGAACCAGGCCATCGCGCTCACCGATGCGCCGCATAATCTGCGTTATGCCCTGTGGAAGACCAGAGTCACTGGTCGCTGGGGTGACTTGCTCAACCAGATCAGAACCATTGAAAATGACGACGACACGCGTGACGTGCGGCGTGTGCTGGCCGGCTATCGCGCCATTCTCGAACTTGACTATTGCGACCAAAACGCTTCCGCAATTGGCGGTTAAGCAAATTGCATTATACCTTTTCTCATGATGGACCCGGATCAGGACCCGCCTGAAGCAATTTGCGGCAGCGCCGAAGTGGGTGCGCTTGCGCACCTTTATCGCGCCGAAGTCTATCGCTCGACCATTTGGCGGCAGCGGCTCGACATGACGACCAACTGGGCCGTGGTCTCGACCGGCATCGCCTTCTCGGTGAGTTTTGCCAATGAGCAAGCCTCGCCTCTGCCAATTGTTCTGGTGGGCCTGCTCTCGGCCATGTTCCTAATCCTTGAGGCGCGCCGGTATCGATATTTCTATGTCTGGAAATTCCGCGCGCGGATGATCGAGATTACAAATTATGTGCCCATTCTGCGCGGTCACGGGGCGCAGATCCCGATGGATAAAGGGACCGCGCTATCAGACGATTATCTGCAACCCCGACATCGGATTTCGGCGATGCGGGCGATTGGCCGCCGCTTGCGCCGGAATTATGGCTGGCTATTCGCGATCCAGGGCGTCGCCTATTATGCCAAGATCGGCATGCATCCGAGTGATGTCAGCACCTGGGATGAATTCCTCTACCGCGCGCATATTGGCCCGATTCCTGGTTGGCTCGCCCTGATGGCAGGCTTTGCGTTTCATCTGGGCTGGATGGCGTTTGCCTATTATACGTGGCGGATTGAAAAATCCGACAACCGCGTCACGGCCGACTATCTCGATCCCGAACTGGCGTCCGGTGTGGCGTCCGATAATTCCTAGATTTTAGCGGGCGCTCGCATCTTTCGGGCCGCCAACATTGCCGCCATCGCATTGATAGCCAATGTAAAACGCAATCGCTCCAGCGTTATTCGCGATCCCACCGTGAAAAGCCTTGCAGGTGCCATTTCCGTTGAGGACCGCCTGAACCTCTTCGCAAGACATTCTTGAAGACCGCACTTCACCGAAATCTGCGGATTCAAGCTGGATGTAGTCAAAGTTCTTTTCGGCCTTTTTCTCGATATTCATGGTTTTGCTCGCCCCGGCGACGATGTTCAGCTTGTTGCCGGTCTTGTCATTGTGGGAGTCTTTCGCTTTCACCGTGATGGTCTGCGCCGATGAGGTCTGATTGAGGTTGGAGTCTCCATCCGAGCCGCCGGAATCCCCGGTCTTGTTCTTGAATTGAATGTTGCACTTGCCGCCATTGATCCAGCATTTGGTCTGGGTGATATCGCAGGTTGCAGATGCAACAGGGGCAAGTGCGAGGCTCGTCAAGGCCAGTGCACTTAGCGTAATGAATCGGGTCATGATCTTGGTTCCTCAGGGCATGAGATAATTTGCATTCGGGTCGATCCGGGTCGCGCCTATTTCGGCGGTCCGCTGACATTGCCGCCGTCGCAGCTAAATCCCAGGCGATAGCCCGGCATGCCGCCTTTGCTTGTACCCGTGAAAATCTTGCACGTGCCATTGCCGTTCAAAACAGCTTTGACATTGGCGCAGGTCATATTGGTGTCAGCCACAGCTTCGGAAGCCGTCTGGGAGGACAGGCGAATGTCCTGAAAGTCCTTATTGGCTTTCTTTTCAATGTTCATCGTCGAATTGGCGCCGGAGTTGATCACCAGTTTGTTGCCGGCTTTATCGCCATTCTCCTTGCGCGCCTTGATCTGAATCGTTTGCGCGAGCGAAATCTGCTCAAGCGCCGTTCCCCCGGAAGATCCACCGCTTTCAGCGGTTTGGTTTTTGAACTTGATATTGCATTTGCCGCCACTGAGCATGCATTTGGTTTGCGAGATGTCGCACGCGGCGAGTGCTGCAGGGGTGAACGCGGCGCTGATCATGGCCAGACTGGCGCCAATGATTAGGGGTTTCATGAGCTTCTGCTCCTTTGCTTATGAATGAAGACGGATCACGAGCAGGCGTTCGAATTGCCTTTGATGGTTGTGTCCGGCGTATAATACTGGTTCTTGTCAGAGACATTGGTGCAGCGATTATTGTTGAGCGTCGTGCCCCACATCTCGAGCCACCAGATCGCGTTGCTATTCTCGTCGTAAATGTGCTTGCGGTCTTTTTTGCAATTCTTGTTTTCACCGGACTCGATCTTGGCGATGATCCAGACTTGCGATCCGCTCGGCACGCGGCCGTCTTTCTTCAGATCATAGCACCAGGCTTCACCCTTACCGATCTTGGCGCCCATTTTCTTTGAGAAGGTTTCGCCGTCCGGGGTTTTCCAATGCAGCATGATGGGATCGACATTGTACCAGCCGCCATCATAGAGGGTGATATAGCGCAAATGCATATCTTCCGCGCTGCTCATGGGCGCTGCAATCATAGCAACGAGCAAACCTAGACCGATCCATCGCAAAGGGCGCATCATCGGACCTCCTCTTCTATGTGAAGATCCAAGCAAGACAGGTACAGTGCGGCCACTGTCAGATCCGCCAGATCAGATGACTCATTTGCCTTGCGCTGGGCGAGGCCTTCCTGTATGTCCGCGCTTTCGAGATTTTAGGAACGGTCAGTAATCGTTCCGCACCAGACTCAAAGAGAGACACGCGATGAAAGCCGAAGGCCATCCAGATTATCACTTCATCACCGTCGTCATGACTGACGGGACGGAGTATCAGACCCGCTCCACATGGGGCAACGAAGGCGACAAGCTCGTCCTCGACATTGATTCAAGCTCACACCCGGCCTGGACCGGCGATCGCAATGCGAACCTGGATCGCGGCGGCCGCGTCTCCCGCTTCAAGGACAAGTTCAAAGGCTTTATGTAAGCCACGTTCGGTTCGAAAGATTGAAACCCCGCCTGAAAAGGCGGGGTTTTTTCTTGTCCGCATGTGTGCGGACCGGACCAAAGACTAAGGCCGCTGGCTCGGGTCTTGCTTTGCCACAAAGAGGTATTTGTCGAACTCGGGAGACCTCACGGATGAACCGACCACTGACAACCACGGTCAGACCTGACCGAAACGTCCTCTTGCTGGGCGATTCCCGCATGGCATTTCCGATTGCTAAAGCGCTGCACAAACAAGGCGTGCGGGTGGCCGCCGGCGTGTCGATCTACAGCAATTATCTCGAATGGTCGCGATATGTGAGCGAGACCTTCGCGCATCCGTCGACGGATGCGGGCACGGACGAGGCGCTTCCGGTTATTCTGGACTGGCTTGACGCCCACCCAGAGATTGATGTCATCCAACCGGTATCAGAATCAGCCTCACGCTTGATCTTGCGGCATCGCGCGACCTTTGAGCGATTTGCGCAATTGATCATGCCAGCCTCCGAAACCGTCGAGCTGTGCGCCAATAAGGGTGAGATGTTTCGCCTTTGCGATGCGCTTGAAGTTCCTCTGGCCCCGTATGACCGCGTGCATTCCCTCGAGGCCTTGTTTGATGCGGGCCGAAACATCGGCTTCCCGCTAATCGTGAAACCCTCGACCGTTGATGCCGAATTGTTTGGACGCAAGGCAATCATCGCGCAATCCGAACAGGACCTTCGCCACGTCTTTTCGAACTGGCCCGGTATCCACCCCGAATTGATCATCCAGAAATTCGTGAAAGGCCCGAGGGTGAGCGTCATTTTCAGCGCCCAAGGCGGGAAATTGCTTAAAGCCGCCGCGATATCCGCGCCGCGAACCCATGAAGACGATGGGACGGGCTACACAACGCTTGGCGTCACCATCGCGCCCACGACGGTCATCCAGGAAGCGACAGAAAAACTGGTCAGCGCCCTTAATTATGACTTTACCGGCTGCGCGCAATTCATTGTCGATCCCGACACGGGCGACACCACGTTCATGGAGATCAATCCGCGCACCAGCCTCGCCCGTATCGCAGAGGCAGCGGGTGTACCTCATAGCATGCTCGGCTTCCGGCAAGCGCTTGGCGAGACGATTCACGACCAGGGCGATCCCTGGAACACGAAAATTGGGGTTCGCTATGTCTGGTCGAAAGGGGACCTGATGCGCCTCAAACGGGGTGTGACGTCAGGTGAGAAAACCTGGTCAGACGCATTGCTCGAACTGCCGGTTCTGATGCTGGATGCCTGTCGGGCGCATCATGCGATTTTCGATCCCGGCGATCCCATGCCGATGATTGGCACGTATCTGAATGTTGTTTTGAAACGGATTCGCCCGCCAAAAGGGGCACAGTCTCAGGCCCGGACCGCGATGGGATAGGCCCCGCGACGGGAATCGACCACAAATGTAGTCAAACGTGTTGACTTATTGTTTTTCGATATGTAGACAGGCGGAGCGTTCAGGATCACAAAACACAATTCTAACGGAGCAATCTGCTATGATCCGCACTCTTACTGCTGCCAGCCTCCTTGCGCTGGGTCTTGCTGGCGCTGCCAGTGCTGAAACCCGCACCTATGATGTTGGCGCCTTTACCGCCATCGATATTTCAGCCGGGCTTGATCTGACTTTCGAAACCGGAAGCGCACAATCCATCACCGTTGAAAACCGCAATGGCGATTTCAGCGACATTGATGTCCTGGTGAAGGGCAACACGCTGGTCCTGAAGCGCGTCAAGAATAATTGGGGTTGGGGCCGCAAGCGCGAACAGTATGGCATCACGGTCACCGCGCCGGTTATTTCCAGCGTTGAAGCGTCTTCCGGCTCTGATGTGGCCGGGCGCGGCATGTCAGGCGATTCAGTCTATGTCGACGTTTCGTCAGGCGCCGATGTCACCGTCACCGGCGTTGAAGGTGGCACCGTATCAATCGAAACCTCGAGCGGCTCGGACGCCTCTGTATCCGGCACATGTGTGACGGTACGGGCGGAATCTTCTTCCGGCTCGGATCTCGATGCCCGCGATCTGATCTGTGAGAATGGCCGTGCTGACGCGTCCAGCGGATCGGATATTTCCATCCACACGACGATCAGCGTCGATGCCGATGCCTCAAGCGGCGCGGATGTCGATGTCTATGGCGGTCCGACCGATGTCGACAGCGACAAGTCCAGTGGCGGGTCCGTCTCCATTCGCGGCTAATCGAAGTCGAAATCTTCCAATCGATGGCCCGGGTCGGGCCAGGTGAGCTTCATATCCTCAAGCGCACCCCGCACGATCCGGGCAATCATCGCATTACGCCGTGTGCGGCTGTCGGCCGGCACCACATACCAGGGCGCATGGGCGGTCGAGCATCGGGTGATCGCGGTTTCATAGGCGTCCATGAAATCCGGCCATAATTTGCGATCCTCGAGATCGCCAGGATTAAACTTCCAGAATTTGTGTTCCTCGGTCAGCCGCTCGCGCAGCCGGATGCCCTGCTCTTCATAGCCGACATTGAGCATGAATTTGAGAATTATGACGCCATTCTCGGACAGGTGTTTCTCGAAGGCATTGATCTGGTCATAGCGCTGCTCGACCGCATTGGCCGGCGCGAATTGTCGGACCTTGACGACCAGCACATCTTCATAATGCGAGCGATCAAATATTCCGATCCGACCCTTGCGCGGAACGGCATCATGAATGCGCCAGAGATAATCATGCGCGAGTTCGGTCTTGCTCGGCGCCTTGAAGGCGCGCACCTGCATGCCGAGCGGGCTGGTATCTGCAAAGACATTGCGGATGACGCCGCTCTTGCCGGCTGTGTCCATGCCTTGCAGAACGACGAGCAAGGCGCGGTCGCGATTGGCGTAGAGTTTGTCCTGCAGCTCATTGATCGCCGCGGCGTCTTTTTTCAGGGAGACGCGCGCTTCTGTCTTGTCCGGGAAAAGAGCGCGGTCACCAGAGTCGCGTTTCGAGAGATCGAAGGATTTGCCGGGCGCGGCTATCAGGAAGTCACGGACAGCCTTGATCGAGGGGTGGGACAATTTCTATCCTCCTGAAAGCAAACATCAAAAAAGCCGCGCCATGACAGCGCGGCTTGATCATTTGTGCAAGCCTTGAGCGGCTTACGAAGAATAATATTCGACGACTTGCGCCGGTTCCATCTGAACCGGATAGGGCACGTCAGACAATTCCGGCATGCGCACGAACGTGGCGGTCATCGCTTTCGGGTCAACCTCGATATATTCCGGCAGGTCGCGCTCTGGCGAGCCCAGGGCTTCCAGAACCAGCGCCATGTTGCGAGACTTTTCACGCACCTGAACAACATCACCCGGCTTCAGGCGGTAAGAGCCAATATTGGTCTTGGTGCCGTTGACGGTGACGTGGCCGTGATTGACGAATTGGCGCGCGGCGAAAATGGTCGGCACGAATTTCGAACGATAGACAAAGGCGTCGAGACGCGACTCGAGCAGGCCGATTAGATTCTCGGCGGTGTTGCCTTTGCGCCGGGCGGCTTCAACGAAGGTCGCCTTGAACTGTTTCTCAGTGATGTCGCCATAGTGAAACTTGAGTTTCTGTTTGGCCATCAGCTGCATACCATAGTCAGAGACCTTACCGCGACGGTTCGGGCCGTGCTGACCGGGCTTGTTTGGGCGTTTATTGACTGGTGATTTGGGGCGGCCCCAGATGTTCTCGCCAACACGGCGATCAATCTTGTACTTCGCCGAATGACGACGTGACATAGTGTACCTCAATTTTTGACGTGGGCTGGCTCCTAACCGT
>JBCCZH010000081.1:0-10481 GCA_039188075.1 Pseudomonadota bacterium | reverse complement strand
GGTCGAGCTGATTGCCGCGCCGGTCGGCGAACAGATTGCAGCCGATGCGCTGATTTTGGAAATTGCCACGGATGAGGGAGAATAGGTCATGATGAAGTCACCCATATGCGAGATGCTGGATATCGAATTCCCATTGCTCGCCTTTACCCATTGCCGCGATGTTGTCGTCGCGGTGTCCAAGGCCGGCGGCATGGGCGTGTTCGGGGCGGTCAATCTGCCACCGGACCGGTTGAAGGAAGAGCTGGACTGGATCGTGGCGAATATTGACGACAAGCCCTTCGGCGTCGACCTGATCGTGCCCAACAAGTTCGAAGGCAAGTCGGAAGGCTTTGATGGCGATCGCTTGCTGAACGCTGTTCCGGATGAGCACAAGACGTTCGCGGCCGCGATCATGCGCGATCACGGGATCGAGGAGGTCGATCTGGAATCCCAGCGCAGCAATTCTCTAAGCTTCGCGCGCAATCTTGGCGATGATGGCGCGCTATCCTCTATGGAGGTGGCATTCCAGTATCCGATCAAGATGATCGTCAACGCCCTGGGCGTGCCGCCGCAATCGATGATGGAAATGGCCGCCAAGCATGGCGTCGCCACCGGCGCCCTTGTCGGCGCCAAGGAGCATGCGGTCAACCAGGTCAATGCCGGCGTCGACGTTCTGATTGTGGCCGGCGGCGAAGCCGGTGGACATTGCGGCGATGTCTCGACTTTGGTCCTGATCCCTGAAGTCGCGCGGGCGATCCGCGATATGGGGCAGAACACGCCCATCCTCGCAGCCGGCGGAATCACCACGGGCGAGCAGATGGCCGCGGCGATGGCCATGGGTGCGTCCGGGGCCTGGTGCGGCTCGGTCTGGCTGACCACTAGTGAAGCGGAAACCAATCCGATCGTGAAAGAAAAAATGTTGTCCGCCTCGTCGCGCGACACAGTGCGGTCCCGATCCAGAACCGGCAAGCATTCGCGTCAATTGCGCTCGCCCTGGACAGATGCCTGGGAAGCCGAGGATGCGCCCACGCCTTTGCCCATGCCATTGCAGTCGCTGATTTCCGAACCGGCTTTGTCGCATATCGACAAGCTGAGTCAGGGCGGACATGAAGGGGCCAAGGAACTGGCCACCTATTGGGTCGGGCAGGGCGTCGGCCTGATGAGTCAGTCCATGTCGGCGGGCCAGGTCGTGCAGCAATTCAAGGAAGACTATCTCACTGCCTATGAACGTCTGATGCAGACCATGGATATGAGCTAGTCGGGAGCAACGGAGATGCAGCAAGCTGAAGATTTTCGGGCTGAGAGCAAGGCGCTGTTCAAACTGCTGGATGGCGCAGATGCGACGCGTTTTGACGAACCGACCCTGTTCAAGGATTGGACAATCAATGCCGTGCTGCAGCATCTTCATTTCTGGAATCAGATGGCTGGGCTGCAATTGACGGATGAACCCGAACTCTCGCGACGCATGGGCGAAGTCATGCGTCATTCAGAAGGCATGCGAGGGTTCGAACGGCAACACTTCAATGAAATGGGCGGACGCGAGCTTTTGGAAAGCTGGCACCAGGATGTGGATCAAACCGCCGATCTGTTCGCGGAGGCCGACCCGAAGGCCCGTCTCAAATGGGCCGGGCCGGACATGAGCGCGCGGTCATCCATCACCGCGCGCCTGATGGAGACCTGGGCGCATGGTCAGGAAGTCTATGATCATCTCGGGGTCGAGCGCGAAAATGCAGATCGTATTCAGAATATTGTCGTGCTTGGCGTGAACACATTTCGCTGGACCTATAAGACACGCCAGGAAGAGCCGCCGGGCCCGATGCCGTATCTTGTGCTGACGGCGCCGTCCGGCGCTGTCTGGACATATGGCGATGAGAGCGAGACGGAGCGGGTCACGGGTCTGGCGGAAGACTTCTGTCAGGTCGTCACGCAAACCCGCAATGTGGCGGACACCGACCTGATCGTGACCGGCGCCACCGCCCAGGACTGGATGTCCAAAGCGCAATGCTTTGCCGGTGCCCCCGAAACCCCGCCTGCGCCAGGTGCGCGCTTCCGAAATACGAATTGAGGACAAGACCGTGGATTTAAGCCTGAGCCCAGAATATGAAGCGTTTCGCGATGAGGTCGCAAGCCTGCTTGAGAGCAATAAGGAAAAAGCGCCGACACAGGCTGATCGCGGGATCAAGAATCAGCGCCGCATGGATTGGCAGAAATGGCTGATCGAGAATGGTCTGGCCGCGCGAACCATCCCCAAGGACTATGGCGGCTATGGCGCGGCACCGGATATTCTGAAGTCGCGCATCATTGCCGAAGAATTTGCCCGCACCGGCCTGCCCAAGGGGATTGCCAATCAGGGCGTCTCCATGCTGGTGCCGACCTTGCTCGAGCTGGGCACGGAAGAACAGAAGCAAGCCTATATTCGGCCGACCCTGCATGGCGAGATGATCTGGTGCCAGGGTTATTCAGAGCCCGGCGCGGGGTCGGATCTCGCCTCGCTCACCACAAAGGGGGAGATTGATGGCGATGATTATATGATCAATGGCCAGAAAATCTGGACCTCTACGGCGAAGCAGGCGGACATGATTTTCTGCCTGGTCAGAACCGAGCCGGAGGCCAAGAAGCATCACGGCATTTCCTATCTGATTTTCTCGATGGACACGCCGGGCATCGAGGTGCGGCCGTTGGTCGACATGACCATGAATGCCAATTTCAATGAGGTCTTCTTTACCGATGTTCGCGTGCCGCGTGACCAGATTGTCGGCGCGCCCGGCAAAGGATGGCAAGTGGCCAATGCGACCCTGACGCATGAGCGGGGCATGCTCGGGGATCCGAATGCCGCCAAGACCCGGCTTCTGGCCATCGCGGATCTGATGCAGAAAGAGTCCATTAATGGCGAACGCCTGATCGATAATCCGGTCTTCCGTGATCGCTTGGTGGCCTTGCAGGCGCGGGTCTATGCCATGCAAGCCAATGGATTGCGGGTGACCAGCAATCGCATCAAGGGCGAGAGCGCCGGGATGGCCGGGCTGATCATCAAGCTGCAGGGCTGTGAGCTGAACCATGAATTGGCGCGTCTGGCGATTGATGCCATGGGCGAGTTTGGGCTGCTCTATGGCGACACGCCTTACTTGCGCGACTTCGGCGAGTGGCAGGCCAAATACATGTATGATCTCGGCCTGATCATTGGAGGCGGCACGGCGCAAATACAAAAGAACATCATCTCCGAACGAGGGCTCGGCATGCCGCGCGAACCTCGCCCGGCTGTGGCATAGGAGGGATCAGACATGGAATTCGGACTTTCAGACGACCAGCGCATGTTTCAGGACTCCATCAAAGGCTATTTGGAGTCGGCGGCTGCTTTGGACACCATTCGCGAGATCGCGGATGGCGACCAGGACAAGGGTCAAGCGATCACAGCCGGAATAGCGGAATTGGGCGTCGGGCAGGTGCTTATCTCCGAAAGCCATGATGGCCTCGGGCTTGGTCTGCTTGACGCGGCCTTGATCCAGGAGGCCTTGGGCGCAGCGGTCGCACCGGTCGATCATCTGGCGACAGCCATGGCTATTGTCGGAATTGAAGCGGCGGGCACAGAAGCCGAAAAAGCCGAGTGGTTACCAAAAATTGCCAGCGGTGAGGTCCGTATGGGCGTTGCTGTGACGGAGCGGGTCGGCGCGCGTGAAGGCGCCGGACTTAGCGCGGCATCAGGACAATTGTCGGGGAAGAGTCTCTTCGCGATGGAAACCGGCCATGCGACGCACATTCTGGTGGCGGATCAATCAGGCGCGCTGCACATTGCCGAGACTGGGGACGCGATTGTGCGAACCCCGCATCTGACGATTGACCGGACGCGCGACCTTGCCGAGCTGGTATTCAATGCGGCGCCGGCTGTCGCTCTGAGCGGTGAGAACATGCCGGGCTATGCCGCAGACCGGGTGATTGAAGCCGGGCGGCTCTTGCTGGCAGCGGACTCCCTTGGCGCGGCGCAGGCCATGCTGGACAAGGCCGTGGACTACGCCAAGGAGCGCAAGCAATTCAATCGTGTGATTGGTAGTTTCCAATCGGTGAAACACCTCTGTGCCGAAATGGCGGCGCATCTGGAACCGGCGCGCGCGCTGGTCTGGCACGCCGCGCATGCGGTCGATGAGAATATGGAAGAGGCGGCCATGATGGTGTGTCTGGCTAAGTCTCATCTTGCCGAAGTCGGGACATTCGTCGCGCGCACGTCGACAGAAGTGCATGGCGGAATGGGATTCACCGACCTGGTCGGCTTGCATTACTGGTTCAAGCGCATTGGCGCCAATCGACAATTGCTCGGCGGCTCCGAAAAGGTGCGCGAAGATGCTGCGCGCTTGCAGGGATGGGCATAAACTTGCGCATCAGGCGGCTTTCAATATATTGGCAGTTTGGGTGTCAAAATTTGGGTGTGAGGTATGATGAAGCGATGTCAGATTGTGGGGACTTCACAGCGTAGCAGACCCGGGCGAAGGCCGGCGCGATGGCGTCACCTGTTACTGATTGGATTGCTCACCTGGCTTGGCGCGAGTTTCGCGCAGGCGCAGGATACCGATCCCCCCAATATCGTTATCATCCTGATTGATGACGCCGCGCTGATGGATATTGGCGTCTATGGCGGCGAGGCGCGTACGCCGCATATGGATGGATTGGCCGCTCGCGGCGCCATGTTCCTGCAATATCGCACATCGCCGCTCTGCTCGCCGACACGGGCCATGTTGCTGACCGGGCTCGATAATCACCTGACCGGTGTCGCGACGATTCCTGAAGTCTTGCCGAAAGAGCATAAAGGGCAGCCTGGATATACCATGGCGCTTGAGCCCGGGGTGTTGACGCTGGCGGACCGGCTCGGCGCCGCCGGGTATCGCACGCTGATGAGTGGCAAATGGCATCTGGGGGAGGCGGCGGATGAAATGCCGGATAAGCACGGGTTCCAGCGCTCCTTCTCGCTCGCGGCGTCCGGGGCCGATAATTGGCAGGACAAGTCCTATATGCCTTACTATCAGGACGCGCCCTGGTGGGAGGATGGCAAGGAAGTCGGCCTGCCAGACGATTTCTATTCGTCGGAATTCATTGTCGACAAGATGATCGAATATCTCGGGGAAACAGACTCTGACAAACCCTTCTTTGCCTACCTGCCTTTCCAGGCCATTCACATTCCGGTCCAGGCGCCGGCGGAATTCACCGCCAATTATGATGGCGTCTATGATGAGGGCTGGGATGTTCTTCGAACGAAGCGACATGCGCGCGCGCAGGCGCTTGGCCTGTTTCCGGAAGGCGCACCGATCGCGCCCATGGCCGAGGATGCGCGCCCCTGGGCGAGTCTGACGGATGAGGAGCGTGAGCTCTACACGGCGATGATGGAGGTCAATGCCGGCATGATGGAGGCGATGGACTTCCATATTGGCCGCTTCATCGCGCATTTGCAGGCAGAAGGCGTGTACGAGAACACGATCTTTGTTGTCGCTTCGGACAATGGTCCGGAGTTTAATCGCGGCGACAATGATCGGCGCCTAAAACTGTGGCAGTCGCTGAATGGCTATCATATCGATCCGGACCGCGCCGGACTGGAAGGGAGTTGGGGCTTCATCGGACCCGAATGGGCGAACGCTGCGGCCTCACCCGGAGCGCTGTACAAGTTTTACGCGACTGAGGGCGGGGTACGCTCGCCGCTGATCATTTCTGGACCCGGCCTCGATCCGGCCGTCATCGAGTCGCCAGCCATGGTTTCTGATATTGCGCCAACGCTGCTGAAATGGGTGGGTGCGCCGGCCGCGCCAGAGACCGCCAAGGCGATGACCGGGCGGAGCCTGTTGCCGGTTCTGCGCGGCGAGGCGGAGAGCGTTTACGGGGCGGATGATATCCGCGCCATCGAGGTGTCTGGAAACAGCGCACTCTATAAAGGCGACTATAAGATCACGCGCAGCATGCCGCCGGCCGGCGATGCGACCTGGCGCCTGTTCAACATGGCCGTCGATCCCGGCGAGACCGTCGACTTGAGCGATTCCGAGCCTGAAATTCTTCAAGACATGCTGGCCGCCTATGCGGGCTACGCGCAGGAGGTGGGGGTTCTGGAGATGCCGGAAGGATATCATTCCATCGAGCAAATCCTGGAAAACTCTCTGCCGCGTTTGCTCCAGCATTATGGCTGGTTTCTGGTCCTGATCGGTGTAATCGTTCTGGCTTTGCTATATGGGCTCTATCGCGGCGTCCGCTTTGCTCTGAAGCGGGTTCTGTCATGACCGGCGAGTCGGCTGCCCCTGGGATCATGGGCGTCTATGGCAGCAAGATCTCTTACTATACGGGCAAGTTTGAAGCCTATCTCAGATATCGTGGCATTGCCTATGAATCCTTTCCGACGGTCGCGCACAATAAGAAGCTGATCGCTGGCGTCGGTATTGTTCAGATGCCGGTGGTTCAGCTGGCGGACGGGCGCTGGATGACAGACACGACGCCAATGATCGCCTGGCTGGAGCACCAGCAGGACGCGCCAGGCATTTACCCGTCTGACCCGGCGCTGAATTTCATCGCCTTGCTGATCGAGGATTATGCCGATGAGTGGCTGTGGCGGTCAGCGATGCATTATCGCTGGAGCTATCGGCTGTCGCGCCAATATGCGGCGGAGTTTCTATATCAGGAACTGGTGCGCGGGACCTTGCCGCTGCCGCGTTTCCTGGCGCTCAATCTGTTGAAGCGGCGTCAGTATTTCGGGTTCGTGCGCGGCGATGGGGTCAATCGGGACTCGCGCGCGCAGGCGGATCAGACCTATCTCAATGCGCTGGACCATATGCAGGCCATCCTGAAGCAGCGGCCCTTCCTGCTCGGCGAGACGCCGACCATTGCTGATTTTGGCATGATGGCGCCGATGTTCCGTCATTTCAGCGAAGATCCGACCCCCGCCGAAATCATGCGCGAGCGGGCGCCGGACGTGTATGCCTGGGTGGCGCGGATGTGGCGCGTGAAACCTGATGTGACGGGCCCTAAGCTGATTGATGGCGTGGATGAGGTCCTGGCGTCTTTTCTGGTCGAGATCTGCGAGACCAACCTCGCGCAGCACCGGCAAAATGCGGAGGCCTATGCAAGCGGCAAGAAACGCTTTGATCTTGAGGTGCAGGGCGCCATCTATCGCAAAGTGCCGACCTCGCGATATCGCGTCTGGTGTCTCGAGGCGTTGCGGCGCGCCTGGTCGGACCTGCCAGAGGCGTCGAAAGAAAAGGTCAGGACGCAGCTGCCGGACGAGCATGCCGACCTGCTTTGGCGAGCGGAGCCGATCGCGTCTTCCGGATATGACGAGGCGCAGGACGCCCCCTTCAATCGCGCGATCAATGTGTTCGAAAAGGGTGTGCCGGGTTGATGCGTGTTCAAGAGAATCTGATTGTAATGGCACTCATTATGCCATAATAATTCACGCAGACAGATCGCCGCGCGTGGCAAAGGAGGAGCAGAATGGAAGTCATCAATGAGGTCGTCCCGACGGACCCCAAACGGATGGAAGAGGCTCTGAAACCTGGCCCGGACGGCCCGATTTTCATGATCAATCTGCTCAAGTTCAAGGACAAGGCGGAATATGCGGATGGCCGGGAGACGGATTTGACGGGCCGCCAAGCCTATCAGCTTTACGGCGCTGGCGTCGCCGGGCTGCTGCCGGACTATGGCGGGCGTATCTTTTTCGTGGCGGACACCACATTCCTGCAATTGGGACAAGTTGAAGAACTCTGGGATGAAGTCGCCATTGCGGCGTATCCCGATCGTGGATCCCTGGTGCGGATGTCGCAGTCGGAGGAATGGCAGGCCCTGGCGGTTCATCGGGCCGCAGGGTTGAAAGGCCAGTTGAACATTGAATCCGTGGCGCCGCCCCATTTGAACGCGCTGCCCTGGTTCGATCTCTTCTCGAAAGAATTTAAATGATGGTCTGGTTCCGGCGCGGTTTGATCGGCGTTTTGGTGTTGATCGTGCTCGGCTTTGTCGGGTTCAACCTGTTCCGCGACCAGATTGTCGAGCGTGCCTTTCATCGCGCTGTCGATCAGAATGCGGGCGTTGATCGCAGCGCTGCTCTGCCAGATGGGTTGCACATCTATATGTGTGGAACCGGCTCACCCATGCCGGATGCCACGCGGGCTGGACCCTGCCTCGGCGTGCTCGCGGGCGATCGGGCCTATATCTTCGATGTCGGCTCAGGCGGCGCCCGCAATCTGGGTAGTATGGGCTTTCCCCTCGCGCGGATCGATAGTGTCTATCTGACCCATTTGCATTCAGATCACATTGATGGCCTGGGTGAGCTTCTTTTAATGTCCTGGATCAATGGCAATCGTGCGGAGCCGACGCCGGTGCTCGGACCTTCCGGGACAGCTGAAGTTGTGGCTGGGTTCAATGCCGCCTATCGGCTCGACAGCACCTATCGCGTGGCGCATCACGGTCCTGAAATAGCCAACCCCGCCGGGTTTGGCGGCGCTCCCGGAGAGATTACCGTGCCGGCCGGGCCGGGTGGCAAGCTGGTCGTCTTTGATGATGGGGATCTGAAGATTACGGCCATCCGCGTCGATCATTCCCCGATCGAACCCGCCTTCGGATATCGCATTGATTATAAGGGGCGGTCTGTCTCAATCAGTGGCGATACGGTCTATCATGAAGGCTTCATAGCGGCCTCTAAAGATGTCGACCTCATGCTGCATGAGGCGCTCAACAAGAAGATGGTTCAGACGATTGGTGAAACCCTCGGCGAGCGCGGGATCCGCAATGGCGAGGTCATCTTTGAGGATATTCTCGACTATCACACGGACCCGGAAGAGGCGGCTCAAGCCGCGCAAGAGGCCGGGGCGCGGCAGCTGGTCTATTATCACATCGTCCCTCAGCTGCCGGTCAAAATGCTGGAGTCGATGTTTGTCGGCGATGCCAGATCCAGGTTTGATGGCAAGATCACAGTCGGCGCGGACGGGATGCTGTTCAGTCTTCCCGCTGGCAGTGATGAGATATCGAAATCAGACGCACTCTGACCCTATCGCCTTGCTGACCTCGAGCAGGCTGGGTGGCAGACTCAAGCTGCGCGTGCGGCCGGTCGTTTGCCGAGATATCCTAGCCCCAGCCAACCTGCGATACCGATCAGGATCAGCAGCAGAGCGACCAGAAAGCGGATCTGAACGAATGTGATGAACGGGCGGGTGATAAAGACCTCGGTATGGTCCAGAGCGGCAAATTTGTGATGGCCGCCTGCGATCATTTTCGGGTCATTGACCATGTCGATCAGATCTCTCAACGAGCGATATCGCACGACCGCGACCCGATCGACCTGATTGCCATAATCGCCCAGCATCAATCCGGCGGGCTCCGAGATGAAAACCGGATGGGCGCCGCGCGCAAGCAAAAGGGGGATGACCACACGGCCATAGGCCGCATCCGCCGCTTCGGCCTCCGGCCCGTCCTTCAATTGCTCGAGATTGACGGCGTAAAACTCCCTGCCGTCATCGTTCGGGATCATTGCTTCCATATTGGTGACGAAACTCTGTTCGCTGACAGGGGCGTTGGCGTAATTTGCCCGTAACTCGTCGAGCAATGCCGCGCCTTCTTCGGCTGTGATCGGTTTTCCATTGCCCCCGTACCAGACCGAGAAGGCAAAGAACATCACGACCAAAACGGCGGCCCAGCCCCATTGAAACTTTCGCACGAACCCGCTCCTCGTTTTCTGATATTGGCATTTAACACGCCAATACAGGTTCGCAAACCAGTATCTGCTTTGATAGATCCCGGACGGTCAGCGTCTTAAGCGTCTATATCGGCCATCAGCGAGGTCAGGATCAGTCGCAGCGTGTCCTTTGCCCGCGCGACAGAGAGTTTCTGATCTTCGCGCAGACGGCGCCAGGTGGCGAAAGTCAAATTGACTTCGATGGCGGCAAATCTTGTCCGGTCCTGAACGATCTCTTTCGGCAAGATCGATTTCAGGGAGGATCGCAGCAGTTCAACTTCGCTCTGGTATTGCCGGCTCAGAAAGTCTGATTGGAAGCGTCGGATGACCAGGGCGACCTGCATCGGGAAGACGTCTTCATAAATCCCCGCATTGCGATCAGCCATCTCCAGCAATTGTTCGCGCCATGTGGTCGCTTCGAAAGGGGCCAGGACCCGGGGCATCATAACCGCTTTGAGTTCGTCCGTCATTTCCTCGAAGATGCTCTCCATATCCTCGAAATGGCGGAAGACTGTTCTCAGTCCGACCTTTGCGCGCGCGGCGACGTCGACCGCGGTCGGGCGCATTGTGCCTTCGCGCATCAATTCAAACAGGGCCTCGATAATCGCCCGCCGACTGCGATCGCTGCGCAGGCGTCGGCCATCTTCGGATCCCGTTTCAATTTCGGGCCAGGGGCTTTTCTTGATTGATTTCGCAGTCATCAGTTCGGCCAAATAACGTATTCGTCGTTCGCATCAATATCATCTGCATTGGTTTTATCGATAGAGATCGCGGATTCCAGTTTATGCGGATAAAGCGGCGCGACCGCGTCAGC
>JBCCZH010000080.1:0-10492 GCA_039188075.1 Pseudomonadota bacterium | reverse complement strand
TGTCTGACGCGTCGAGCCCGGCTAGTCAGGCTGTCGCGTGCCCTTGTGGTGAAATTGGTAAACACAGCGGACTTAAAATCCGCCGCCTATTATTGGGCTTGCCGGTTCAAGTCCGGCCGAGGGCACCATTTCCTTGTCAAATCAGATGACGCCATTATGTGCGGGGCGCATGACGTCTCACTCTGCCGATTTTGACACGCGCCTGAAAACGGCACTCGACACGAAGACCAAGCCGGTTGGGTCTTTGGGACAGATGGAATCGCTCGCCGCCACCATTGCCAAAGTCCAGAAGACGCTGACACCGCGCGTCGATACTTGCGATCACTTCATCTTTGCCGGGGATCATGGCATCGCCACCGCAGGTGTCTCGGCTTATCCCCAAGCGGTCACCCGGCAAATGGTCGAGAATTTTCTCAGTGGCGGCGCGGCTGCGAATGTGTTTGCGCGCTCAGTCGGTGCAGAAGTTCATGTCGTCGATGCCGGGATTGCGGGCGAGGCCATCGCGCATGCCGGGTTGTTGAATCGTCGACAAGGTGCCGCTACGTCGAATGCGATCGAGCAGGCAGCCATGTCCGCAGAGCAGGTGCAAAATGCGATGGAGGCGGGACGCGTTCTGGCGGAAGCGAGCCAAGCGGACATTCTCTGCTGCGGTGAGATGGGCATTGGCAACACGTCAGCCGCGTCTCTGATTGGCGCCAAGATCCTCGGCCTGGATGTGGCAAGCCTGACCGGGCGCGGGACAGGGCTGGACGATCAGGCCCTGTCGCACAAAACCGAGCTGCTCAAGCAAGCGGCGGCTCGAACGGCGCCTGAACTGGCCGCTGAAGACGCCCTGAGAGAGTATGGCGGGTTTGAGATCGCGATGATGACGGGCGCCATGATGGGCGGCGCGGCGAGCGGCAAGATTGTGGTCATTGACGGCTTTATCGCCACCGCGTCAGCCCTGTGTGCGGCGGGCATGGCGCCAAACAGTCGCGCGGCCTTTGTCTTCGCGCATCAGTCGGCCGAAGCTGGGCACCGCGTGCTGCTCGAAGCGCTTGAGGCGCAGCCCTTGCTGGATCTGGACCTCCGACTGGGTGAGGGCACAGGGGCGTTGCTGGCGGTTCCATTGATCAGGGCGGCGGCCGCCATGCTGCGGGAGATGAGCAGCTTTGCACAGGCCGGCGTGAGCGGTCCTGCATGAAGCAGGAAGCCGCCTCCTTATTGCTGGCCGTCCAGTTTCTGACGCGTATTCCAATCCCGTTGGAGGGTTTGTATTCGCCAGAGCGCATGGCGGCTTCCGTGCGGTATTATTCCGTCGTCGGTTTGCTGGTGGGATGCGTATCTGCAGCGGTCTTTGCACTCAGCCTTACAGTATTTCCGCAAGTTATCGCCATCCTCCTCGCGATCGCTGCGGGCTTGCTTCTGACCGGAGGCTTCCATGAGGATGGTCTGGCGGACACGTTTGACGGAATTGGCGGCGGCTTGGATCGAGACCGGGCGCTGGAGATCATGCGCGACTCCCGATTGGGCACTTATGGCACGCTGGCACTGGTCATTGTGTTGCTCACCAAGACCGCATCGCTGACGCTATTGCCCATCGGATTCGTTGCAGCTGCGCTGGTCACCGCGCACGGTCTTTCGCGCTTGTCCAGCGTGCTGGTCATCGCTACCAGTGCTTATGTCCGCACCGAAGGTACGGGTAAGCCTGTGGCCGAAGGGGTCTCCTCAGTATCACTGGTGACGATCATGATCAGCGGCATCACAATCCTGGTGGCATGGTGCTGGGTCTTGCCGCCCATGGCCCTCGCGTGCGGCGTCCTTGGACTGGCCGTGGGCCACGGCCTCATGCGCCTGTTTTTCGAACCCAAGCTGGGCGGCTATACGGGCGACACGCTGGGCGCCGTTCAGCAGATCAGCGAATTGGGCTTCTATCTCGGATTGCTGGCATGGCTGTGATCCTGGTCCGACATACCACACCGTGCGTGGCGCCGGGAACCTGTTATGGTCAAACCGACTTGCCACTGGTCGACAGCTTCGAGGCGGAAGCGGATCAAGTTCTCGAGGCGCTTCCTCCGATTGCCCACATCGTCTCGAGCCCGTTGCAGCGCTGTCGGCACCTGGCGGAACATGTCGCGCAGGCGAGGGGTCTAAGAATCGAAATCGAACCGCAATTGCAGGAGATGGATTTTGGCGCCTGGGAAGGCGTAGCCTGGAACGAGATCCCGCGACATGAGCTTGACGCTTGGGCGGCTAACTTTCTGCACGCATGCCCTCATGGCGGCGAGACCGTCGCACGCTTGCAAGCGCGCGTGCGGCAGGCGCTCAAACCCTGGCAGACGCTTGAGCAGACCACGCTATGTGTGACACATGCAGGTGTCATCCGCGCGGCATTGGCGACCGGAGACTCTGCAGATGACTTTGATACGAGTATCGATTTTGGCGGTATGATCCACTTGCCGCCCGCAACAAGGACCTAGCCGATGAGTGATGCTGAAGCGCACAAAGCCAAGATGCAGAAATTGCAGGACGAGCAGAAACGCAAAACCGACTCTGCCGGCGATCCGGGCCGCGGTCTCATTCTGGTGCATACCGGCGATGGCAAAGGCAAATCCAGCTCCGCATTTGGCGTGATCATCCGAGCGCTCGGCTGGGGACACAAGGTCGGCGTGGTGCAATTCATCAAAGGCAAATGGATCACTGGCGAGCGGCAATTCTTCGACAAGCTCGGCACCGTCGACTGGCATACAATGGGCGAGGGCTTCACCTGGGACACGCAGGATCGCGACCGCGACATTGCCGCCGCCGAAGCGGCCTTCGCAAAGGCGCAGGCGATGATGGCTTCGGGTGAATATGATCTGATCGTGCTGGACGAGATCAATATCGCCCTGCGCTATGACTATTTGTCGATCGATTCTGTGATCGCTGGTCTGGACGCAAGATCGACCCGCACCAGCGTTGTCCTGACCGGGCGCGACGCCAAACCGGATCTGTGCGACTATGCGGATCTGGTCAGTGAGATGCGCGAGGTGAAACACCCGTTCAAATCAGGCATCAAGGCGCAGCGCGGGATCGATTTTTAGGCAAGCTTTCCGGCCAGATCGCAACCTTCGATAGATTGACTTTTCTTCGCAGACGCAGCAAGAGCAGCCCCAGATGGTGCTTCCTTAACGGGGGCTAAGAGGGAAGTCGGTGAAAATCCGGCGCTGTACCCGCAACTGTCAGCCAGGAGCGACAGGCCAATATGTCACTGGAGCGCAAGCTCTGGGAAGGCGGTCTGAAGCGGTGATTGGTGAGCCAGGAAACCTGCCATCGCGTCGTTCGTCCGGAGGCCGGGAAGAGTTTTCAGCGGGCGGGAAGGCAATGCCTCTCCTTTGCAACGACATTGAAACTTGAGGGCCGGGCCGTCCGGGCAGATTTTCTGTTAGGCCTGTATGTCGTATCAGTGCGCCAGTTCGGGCGGCGAGGCGCTGAGGGGTAACCCCATGTCTTACAAAGCTGCACTTCTCAGTGCTGTTTCTATTTCCCTAGTTTTGCCTGTATTGGCGCAAGATAATGACGATGAAACCGTCATGGACACCGTCATCATTGAAGGCTCGCGTCTGAACCAGACTGCGACTGAGGTCGGGTCCAGCGTCACCGTCATCACCGCCGATGAGATTGACGCTCTGGGCTTCGATTTCGCACTCGATGCGGTTGCCAGCGCACCTGGCGTGACGATCAATCAGAATGGCGCCTTTGGCGGTCAGGCAAGTGTCCGAATTCGTGGCGCAGCGAGCGAACAGACGCTTGTTCTGATCGACGGTATTCCCGTCAATGACCCATCATCGCCAGGTGGCGGTTTCAATTTCGCCCGTGTCGATACTGAGAATATCGAGCGGATCGAAGTGCTCAAAGGGCCTCAATCCACCTTGTGGGGCACAGACGCGATTGGCGGTGTCGTCTCGATCACCACCAAGACGCCAGAAGAGGGTTTCGGAGGGACAGCCTTCGCTGAGTATGGCAGCTTCAATACGTTCCGCGGCGGTGTTTCTATCGAAAATGGCGCGGAAGCCGGTGACTTTCGTCTGGCCGTTTCCGGAACCAGTTCTGATGGCATTTCCAAGGCCGATGAAAATAATGGCAATTCCCAGGAGGATCTGTACGAAGCGCTGACATTTTCGGCCAAAGGTGGACTGAACTTCGCCCAGGATGCCCGTTTGTCCGCGAACGTTCTCTGGACGGATGCCGAAGCGGAATTCGATAGTTTTGTCTTTGGACAACAGGGGAATGTTGGCGATGGTGACAATCTGTCTGAGACAGAAGAGTTTTCAGGGAATCTATCGCTCACTGGCTCCTTGTTTGATGGCCGTCTCGATAATCTCCTGCTCGTCGGGTATTCTGATATCTCTCGCGTAAATTCTGGCGCCGACGCGTTCCCGCTGGATACAGGCGGAGATCGCCAGATCTTCCGGTATCAAGGTACGCTGACATTGAATGACGCAAACACGGTCGCGTTCGGGGCCGAAAGAGAAGAGACCGAAGTCGATTCAGACGATAGCTCTATTGATGGCCTGTTTGGTCTGTATGAATGGCAAGCGACAGACGCCTTGACCCTTACCGGCGGCGTCCGCGTGGACGACCACAGCACATTCGGAACAGAAACCACGGGTCGCGTCGCCGTCGCGTTCAACCCCAACCCGGAATGGACGTTGCGCGCCAGCTGGGGGCAGGGTTTCAAGGCACCCACTCTGTTTCAATTATCTGGTGGCGGCTTCGCAGCCCCAAATCCGGATTTGCAACCAGAGACCTCTGCGGCGTTTGATGCGGGCGTCGACTGGCGTTCACCGGATGGGCGTTTTGAAGCCAGTTTGACCGTGTTCCAATCTGATATTGAAGATCTGATCAGCTTTGCCTCGACCGGTTACTTCAACGAAGCAGAGGTCGACACGCAAGGTGTCGAGCTGAGCAGCCGCGTCCAGCTCACTGACTGGGCCAGCGTCAATGTGAGTTATGGCTATGTGGAAGCGACGGACACGGATGGAGATCCACTGCGACGGATACCTGAACACTCTGGCGATGTGACGCTCTCTATTGATCCAGAGGGACCATTCTCAGGATCTGTTCTCGTGCGCTATAATGACGATGAACCAAACAGCGCAACAACCACCGTTGATGGCTGGACGCGGGTCGATCTCGCGGGCAGCTACGATCTCAACGAAACGGTTGAACTGTTTGGTCGGATCGAAAACCTGTTCGACGAAGAGTATCAGCAAATACTCGGATATGGCACACCAGATCTATCCGGCTATTTCGGTATTCGTCTAAGGTATTGATCTGATGATCAGGCTGACAGTCTTCGTTCTGGCGCTCTCGCTTGCCGCGTGTGGCAAGGCAACTTTGCCCGAAGCATCGGAATCGGAGCGCCCATCGCGGATTGTCAGCCTGGATTTCTGCGCAGATCAGTATTTGCTGAAATTCGCAGACCGCGAACAGATTCTGGCCGTCTCACCGGACGCGGTACGAGATTTCTCGTTCATGCGCGAAGAAGCGGTTGGGGTGCCTACTGTGAGGTCCTTGGCAGAAGATGTCATTCTTCTGAAGCCGGATCTGGTCGTGCGTTCCTATGGCGGCGGCCCCAATGCCGGCGCCTTTTTTGAACGCGCGGGCATTCCCGTTCTGCAAGTTGGGTGGGCATCTTCGATTCATGGTGATGATATCAGTTCGATCCCGAAGATCACACGAGATGTGGCAGCGGGGCTGGGGCATAGCGATCGTGGAGAGGCGCTCGTCCAATCCTATCAGGCGCGGCTCGCACAAGTACAAGCCTCGGCTAGCGATCGATCGACGCTTTACATGACGCCCTCTGGCGTCACTTCCGGCGGAAACTCAATGATCCACGAAGCTATGGTGGCGGCGGGGTTGAGGAATTTCGCGGACCGCCAGGGCTGGCACAGCTTGCCACTCGAGCGACTCGCCTATGAACGTCCGGATCTGATCACGGCCGCCTTTTTCGGTGTCCGAACCAATCATCAGCATGGCTGGAGTGCGGCCCGCCATCCAGTCGCGAAGCGAGAGTTGAGCGAGGCAGACATGATCAAGCTGGATAGTGCTTGGTTGTCCTGTGGCGGCTGGTACGTCATCGAAGCGATTGAAGCACTTGCCGAAGGCGCTGCGGAAGAATGATGACTCGTTGGCTCACGCCCGCGCTGGCGCTGCTTAGTCTGATCGCGATTTTTGCGGCCTGTCTGCTCGGCTCGACCCCGATGCCGCTCGACCGCGTCTTGTCCGCTTTCTTTGGCGCTGGGGATCCAGGCGATCAACTCGTCGTCTGGTCGATTCGCTTGCCGCGGGCGCTGGCTGCCTTTTTGGTCGGTGCCGCGCTTGGCTTGAGCGGTGCCGCCTTGCAGGGCCTGCTGCGTAACCCCTTGGCCGAACCGGGTGTACTCGGCGTCTCGGCCTCTGCCTCTTTGGCTGCGACCTTCGCGCTGTATTATGGCCTTGTCGCACTTAACCCCTGGATCCTGCCCTTGGCCGCGATCGCTGGCGCTTTGTTTGCGACGGCGCTGCTGGCGCTGGCCGCCATTCAAACACGCTCCGTTGTGACACTGATCCTGATTGGTGTTGGTCTGTCCAGTTTTGCAGGCGCCGCCATGAGCCTGTTGATGAACCTCGCCCCCAATCCATTCTCCCTGGCGGACATGATCAATTGGATGCTCGGGTCTGTCGCCAATCGCAGCTTTGATGAAATCCTGCTGGCGGCGCCATTCCTGGTCGCAGGCAGCGCGATCCTCCTGTTCACGCGACGCGGCCTGTCGGCCCTCACTCTGGGCGAAGAAGCCGCGGATGGTGTCGGTCTGAATCTTCGCAATCAACGCATTTTCACGGTGCTAGGGGCCGGGCTTGCGACGGGTGCGTCCGTTGCGCTTGCCGGAGCTATCGGTTTTGTCGGGATTGTCGCGCCGCACCTCGTGCGTCCCTTCGTCGGGCATGATCCCGCGCGTTCACTGATTCCATCAGCGCTCCTCGCCGGCTTGATCCTGGTCGTTGCCGATATTGGCGTTCGGGTTATTCCCACCACCAATGAGTTAAAGCTCGGCGTCGTTGCGGCTTTGATCGGGGCACCTGTCTTCATCTGGATTGCCATGCAGAGGCGGACCGTTCGTGACTGAGCTGATTGCAGAAAACCTGACTGTCACCGCCAAGGACGCCGTCCTGGTTTCCAGTGCGAATCTGAGTGTTCGACCCGGTGAGCTGGTGGTTTTACTCGGCCCGAACGGGGCGGGAAAGACGAGCCTGCTCCGGGCCTGCCTTGGTCTGACGCGCCCGGCATCTGGCCATGCCACATTAGACGGACAGGACACGACGCAGCTTCGCCCTATGCAGCGTGCGCGAAACCTCGCCTATTTGCCGCAAATCCGGCAATTGGCCTGGCCAAACATTGTGCGGGACGTGGTCGCGCTCGGGCGTTTCAGTCATGGCGCAGCCCTGGGGCATCTGCGCGGGGCAGACGCAGAAGCCGTCGAGCGCGCCATTCAGGCCTGCGATCTTGTCCATCTGGCCGATCGCCAGGCCGACACCTTGTCTGGTGGCGAGTTGGTTCGAATGCACTGCGCCCGCGTCTTTGCCACAGAAGCACCTTTGCTGATCGCCGATGAGCCGATCGCTGCGCTCGATCCGCGCCACCAGTTTCGCATTCTCGATCTGATCGCGGGATATGTGGAGCGAGGCGGCGGGGCGCTGGTTGTCTTGCATGATATCGGGCTCGCGGCGCGATATGCGTCGCGGTTGATCTGGATGAAAGAGGGCCGGATCGTCGCTGATGGTCCACCTGCCGAGACGCTGACCCAGGACCGGATCGAAGCCATTTACGGGGTGCGCGCCAAAGTGGATGGATTGCGTGTCGAAATGGCGGGGCCGGCATGATGCTTGTCGCCGGGGTTCCATCTGCCGATTCAATCGTGTGCTAAGTCTACCGCTCTTCGCGCTGGCGGCCTGGAGTGTCGAATTTGCCTTTGGTTGGCCGTCCTGGCTCTATGCGCGTGTTCGTCATCCGGTGGTTTGGTTGGGCGCGTTGATCAATGTGTTTGACCGCGCTCTCAACAGACCTGAGTGGCCGCATACCGCGCGTTATCTGACAGGCACGATTAGTACGCTAGCAGTAATCGCCATCGCCACCGGTCTGGCATGGGCGCTGACCCGCCTCTTGATGGAGTATTGGTGGGGTCAATTTTTCGAAATTGCCATGGCTGCGAGCCTGATTGCATCGCGCAGTCTGTTTGCGCATGTTGCTGATGTTGCTCGCCCGCTTAGCCAACAGGACTTGTCTGGCGCGAAACAGGCGGTTGCCATGATCGTTGGCCGCGATCCAAGTCAACTCGACGATGCCGCGGTCGCGCGCGCCAGCCTGGAAAGCCTGGCAGAGAATATGTCTGATGGAGTGATTGCGCCCCTATTCTGGGGGGCTTGTCTGGGGCTGCCCGGATTGGTCGCTTACAAAGCGATAAACACGCTGGATTCAATGATAGGGCACCGATCGGATCGGTATGAAGCTTTCGGTGGGTTTGCAGCGCGACTGGACGATATCGCAAACCTGGTTCCGGCGCGTCTGACGGCCGCCTTGATTGTAGTTGCGAGCTTCAGAAGTCAGTCTTTCCTCGCGGCCATCCGTGATGCGTC
Source organism: Pseudomonadota bacterium (assembly GCA_039188075.1). Classification (GTDB taxonomy): domain Bacteria; phylum Pseudomonadota; class Alphaproteobacteria; order Caulobacterales; family Hyphomonadaceae; genus Henriciella. The sequence goes on along the minus strand of JBCCZH010000080.1, from coordinate 1,855 downwards.
TGGGCATCGATCACCGAATGCGGGTTGGCCGGAAGCGGCAATGGCGGGCGCTTTGAATGTGCGTTTGTCCGGGCCTCGGTTTTACAATGGTGAGCTCCATACAGAACCCTGGTTGAATGCAGATGGCAAAGATCCCGATGCCGCTTCAATTTGGCAGGGTTTGCGTCTGTATCGACGCGCATTGTGTCTCGCTGCGCTCATCCTATTGTTCGTCGGATGGAGCGTGACGCGATGAGTGGAGACCTTCAGCACGGTGGAGCGCTCGATGTGATGCAGCGACGATTTCCTGACGCCCCATTGCCCTGGGTGGATCTGTCGACCGGCGTGAACCCCTGGCCTTATGCGCCGGTTCATTTTGAACCGGATATGCTGACCCGACTGCCCTTGCGGGCGGATGATGAAGCCTGTCGCGAGGCGATGGCGGCAGCTTGGGGGAGCGAGCCCGCTTCGATCGTGCTCTCGCCTGGAAGCGAGCTGCTCATCCGTCTTCTGCCGACCGTGATCCCGGCGCAACGCGTCGCTATTCTCTCGCCAACTTATGGCGACCATGCGCAAGCCTGGCGCAAGAGCGGAGCCGAGATCATCCAAACCGATGATCCGCTAAGCTTTGCCGATACCGCCAATGTCGTGGTGATCTGCAATCCCAATAATCCGGATGGCCGGGTCTTCGCGCCTGAGACCCTTCGCGAAGCCCGCGCGCGCCTGGCGCGGCATGACGGTTGGCTGATTGTTGACGAAGCTTATGCAGATCTCGATCCCAGGCTGAGCCTTGCCGCTGAGGGAAGTGCAGATGGACTGATTCTGTTACGGTCCTTTGGCAAGTTTTTCGGCCTGCCGGGCCTGCGTCTCGGCGCGTTGATTGGACCGGATTCAATTCGCCGGGCAATAGCAGATCGATTGGGTGTGTGGCCCGTTTCGGGGTTGGCTCTGGGCATTGCCGATCAAGCTTATCGTGACCTTGACTGGCAGGCTGTGATGCGCGCGCGATTGCAACGCGCCAGACTGCGGCTCGATGCGTTTTTGGTAACGTCCGAACAGCAAATTTGTGGCGGCACGTCCTTGTTTGGGTTTGCGCAAGTCAAAGACGCAACTGCGGCCTGGCAGACATTGGCGCAACAGGGTGTGTATGTCCGTCGGTTCGATTGGTCATCTCGCCATCTCCGCATAGGGCTGCCAGCAGATTCTGAAGCAGAGTCGCGATTGGCAAATGCGCTTAGCCTTTTAATGTAAGCGGCAGACCAGCGGCGACGAATTCGACCCGGTCGCACGTCGCGGCCATGGCCTGATTCAGGCGACCCTGGGCATCGCGGAACTCACGCCCCAAGGGTGTGTCCGGGACCAGTCCCATGCCGATTTCATTGGAGACGAGAATGATGGGCAGAGAAGCGGACATGATCGAATCGCAGAGCTGATTCGTGGCCACGCCAACATCCTTTTGATGGTGCATCAGATTGGACAGCCACAGGGTCAGGCAATCGATCAGGCACACTTCGATACTCGATGGCAGAGACTGGATCGCTTCGTTCAGGGCAATGGGGGCTTCAATCGTGATCCAACCGGAATCTCGCTCTTGTTGATGACGGGCGATCCGCGCAGCCATTTCCGCGTCCAGCGCTTCGGCCGTCGCAATGTAAGCCCGCGCCTCGCCGATTTGCTGCGCCAAAGTGAGCGCTCGGCGGCTTTTGCCAGAACGCGCGCCGCCAAGGATGAGGTAAGATTCAGCCATGAGTCACGCTACTCGGCAAAACTGCTGGCGACCATGCCCCAGCCGCTCAAAGTCAAAATGGCGCACCTAAGAGGATTCGAACCTCTGACCTCTGCCTTCGGAGGGCAGCGCTCTATCCAGCTGAGCTAT
>JBCCZH010000079.1:0-10511 GCA_039188075.1 Pseudomonadota bacterium | reverse complement strand
GCCGTGACGCCGTGCGCGCGAATGCGATCCGCTTGCGCGAAGCCGCCTGGGCAAGCCCTGCAGCCAGGCGGGATGACAGGTTCTCAAGTTGGCCACGCTTCTCGCGCACCACCTGTTTCGGGCTGATCAGCCCGGCGCTCAAGGCATCCAGTTTGGCCCAGCGACGTTCAACCAGCGCCCGCGTCGCAATTGGCAGTCGGTCTGCAACGGCGTCAAGGCGCTGACGTTTGGACTCAAATAGGCGAGTCGCGGGCGGCAGGCGCGTGGCTTTGAGCCGCTCTTGCCCCCGTTTGATGTATCGCACCAGCGCCCGTCGTTTCCGTTGCTCGATATCGTCGATTTGCAGCTTCAGTTCAGAGCGCACAGGCACCGCAATTTCAGCGGCGCCGGTCGGCGTTGGCGCCCGGGCATCCGAGACATAGTCGATCAAGGTCGTATCAGTCTCGTGTCCGACGGCTGAGATGAGCGGGATCGTGCTTTCAAATGCGGCGCGCACGACCTCTTCTTCATTGAATGGCCAGAGATCCTCGATCGATCCGCCGCCCCGGCCGACAATCAGCACATCTGGTCGATCACTTTCCGGCATGGCGTTAAACCCGCGAATGGCGGCAACGATTTGCGGCGCGGCCGTGTCGCCTTGTACCAGCGCAGGCCACAGGATGACTCGCACGGGAAACCGGTCGCGAATACGGTGCAGGATATCGCGAATGACGGCGCCGGTCGGTGAGGTCACCACACCCACCGTCTGTGGCAAAAAGGGAAGGGGCTGCTTGTGATCCGGGCTGAACAGGCCTTCCGCGGCCAGTTTCTTCTTGCGCTCTTCCAGCAGCGCCATCAGCGCGCCGACCCCGGCCGGCCGCAGACTGTCGGCGATCAACTGATAATTGGAGCGCCCGGGATAGGTCGACATGCGCCCGGTCGCGATCACTTCCAGGCCTTCTTCCGGTTTGAAGTTGAGCCGCGAGACCTGGCCTTTCCACATGATCGTGTTCAACACGGCCTTGTCGTCTTTCAGATCGGCATACATGTGGCCCGATCTGGCAATCGTGACGCGCCCCAGTTCGCCGCGGACCCGAACGTGATCATAAGACGTTTCGATCGTCCGCTTCACGGCCGCCGAGAGTTCGGACACGGTCAGTTCCGGCAGATTGGAGACAGGTGAATCAGCCATCAAATGTCTTTAACCTTGGCCCGGCGCGCCGTCACGCTGCAATTGCGCTCAGCCCTTGAAGAACACTGTGGTGGCTCAAAGATCAGGATGACGGATCGTCATTATCTGATTGGTGTCGACATTGCTTAACTCCGTGACCGCGCCGTCCGGCCAGGAAATGCGCAAAGTGTCGATGGTGGTCGTATCGTCAAACCCGAAATATTGGCGCGTGGAATTGTGCGAGATGAAATTCGAGTTGATCCCAACGAGGCGCGTTTGCGTCTCGGTCCCGACTGTGGCCGAGATCAGGGCGCCAACCGCAAATGTGTTCGGCGCCACGCCCTCAAGCCTCACGGACAGTGTATTGCCGCCGCTCAACTGATTGGTCCACAGCATCGCGGCCTGTTGATCATCGAGGGTTAAAAGCAGCACGTCGACATCGCCATCTGCATCAAAATCATCGCAGATCACACCGCGACCTTGCTCAATGTCGCGAATGTCCGAAGCCGTCGCCATGTCCTCAAACGAACCGTCCGAATTCGCCATCCACAGGCGGGAGGCATCATCGACATAAGGCGAGTTCGCCGGGTCTGTGCCGACATCCCAGCCATTGGTCTGATAGATGTCCAGCCGGCCATCCGCATTGAAATCGGCAAAACAGGATCCCCAACCCCAACCGCCCTGGGCGACATCGGCGGCTTCAGTCGGGAATGAGAAATCCCCGCCTGTATTCTGATACAATCGGTTGCCGTCAATGGAGGACACGAACCAGTCCATGTCACCATCCGCATCATAATCTCCGATCGCGGCGCCCATGCCATTTGTGTCCGTGATCCGGGTCGGATCCGTGATGTTGGTGAACGTGCCATCGCCATCATTGAGAAAGACACGGGATGAGCCAAAATCCGCGACGCTGAGCAGGTCCTGATCGCCATCGCCATCAATATCAGCGAAGCCGGGCGCGAACGTGTAGTCATGATCCTCGCCAAGGACGCCGCCGCTGCGATCGAGCCCAATTTCGGTTGAAATTCCGGCCGGTGCGCTGATGGTGGTGAAGGCAATCTTTGTCAGCGTGCTGTCATTGCGCCAAAGCGTTTCTGTTTCACCCGGATTGTTCTGATCGCGCGGTGTGCCCCAGTGCGCCATTGCCATGTCGAGGTCGCCATCGCCATCATAATCGCCCAGTGCGGCGGAGATCGTATAAGGCGAAGACATGAAGTCGAAGCCTGAGCCCGCGGTCACATCTGTGAAACGGCCGGCTCCATCATTGCTGAACACTTGCGATGGATCGCCTTCCAGGCCGCCGATAAAGAGATCCAGGTCACCATCGCCGTCCAAGTCGGCAAAGACCGGGCCGCTTTGTCGATAGGTCTCCGTCGCATTTTTGGTGTAGGCGAGCCCCGCTGTGGCCGCGTCTTCGGTGAAGCCCGCGCCCCCTTGATTGAGATAGAGCAGGTTAGGCCCGGAATTGCCGGGCACAATGAACACATCCAGATCGCCGTCCGCATCGACGTCGCCAACGGCGCCGCCGCCCGCAAACAGTCGGACCATCGCGTTCATATCGTTCGAGTAACCGGAGGCAAACACCACGCCGCGCAACACGGCCTGATCCTCAAAACGGGTTGGCGTGGCAGAGGACGCGGCAGCCGGTGGCGGTGGGGGCGGTGATGCGGTGGTTGGCGTTGCCGTCGGTGTTGAGCCACCACCTCCGCCGCCACCACAAGCGGATATGAAAAGAAATGCAAAACCAGATGCAGACTTTGCCAGTTTTCTCATTCGCCTCGACCCCTGGATGCTCCACTCAAGATCGACAATATGGCGAAACACTGGATATGCCAAGCTTCATGCGGTGCTCGTTGTAGTGCTACAAAAAAATGCAAAAGCGTTCGAAGGGCTTGATCCAAGGCGTCCGAGGGTGCATGGGCTGGCGCCATGAAAATACTTGTTGTTGGTTCAGGCGGCCGCGAACACGCCCTGGCTTGGAAAATTGCTCAATCTGAAATTGTCGATGAGGTGTTTTGCGCCCCTGGCAATCCCGGCATGGACGAGATCGGTCCATGTTTTGATGTCGACCCAACCGACTTGCACAAGATGCAGGAGCTGGTCCTGCAAATCTCACCGGATCTGATCGTGATTGGCCCGGAGGCGCCGCTCGCTGCAGGCTTGGCAGACGCATTGCGGGCGCGCGGATTCGATGTGTTCGGGCCTAGTGAAAAGGCCGCGCAACTGGAGAGCTCAAAGGGTTTCTCCAAGGATATGATGAAAAAGCTCGATATCCCGACCGCGGCCTTTGGGCGTTTCACCGATCTGACAGAAGCGCTCGACTTCCTCGAAACCATGGACGCGCCTTATGTCATCAAGGCGGACGGTCTCGCCGCCGGCAAGGGCGTTGTCATATGCGACACGCTGGAAGGGGCCGAGAATGAAGTTGAGGCGATGATGACCGGCAAGTTCGGCGACTCATCCGCCGAGATTGTGATTGAGGAATTCATGGAGGGCGAGGAAGCCTCCATTTTCGTACTGACCGATGGCGAGGGCGCAATCTATCTACCTGCGGCCCAGGACCATAAGCGTGTTGGCGATGGGGATACGGGGCTGAACACAGGCGGAATGGGATCGTACGCCCCGGCGCCAATAGTCACGCCGCGCATTATGGAACTGGTACAGACCTTGATCGTCGAGCCGCTCCTTTCCGGCATGGCGGAAGAAGGCATGCCATATCAGGGCGTGCTATATGTTGGCATCATGGTGACGCCGTCCGGCCCGAGAGTGGTTGAGTTCAATGCCCGGTTTGGTGATCCGGAATGCCAAGTTCTGATGGCAGGTCTCCCTGGCGATATCGTACCCGCCTTATTGACCTGTGCGACCGGTGGACTGGTGCATGGCCATCGCGAGATTGCTGAGATGATGGGGGTCAATGACTTCCAGACCAGTGCCTGTGTCGTGATGGCAACGGAGGGTTATCCGGAATCCTATCCAAAGGGTTCCGTGATTGACGGGGTTGCTGAGGCTAATGCGCTGGATCAGGTCACCGTGTTCCAGGCCGGAACCGATCGAGACAGTGATCAGAAACTGATTGCCGTGGGCGGTCGTGTTCTGGGCGTGACGGCGAAGGGCGCAGATCTGAAAGCGGCCGTGGATCAGGCCTATGCCGGCGTCGGGAAGATTGACTGGCCACAGGGTTTCTGTCGCAAGGATATTGGCTGGCGGGCCCTGAAATAGTGGCCGAGCAGGATCTCGGCACACTGCTGGCCGGTCTGGCGGTGCGTCAGCATGAGGGCATTTGGCGGTTCGAAACGATCCCGGCTGATCAGGCTTCATGGACAGAACTGGTCAATCTGCGCGAGGTGCGTACGATCGCCATGCTGTTTCAGGAAACCGAAGGCTTGACTGTCATTACCGCGGCGGCTGACGATACACCGGACGATAATCGCTGGGCCTGGCTGGAACTCAGCGTCTATTCCGATCTGCAGACGGTCGGGTTCCTGGCCGAGGTGGCGCGGGCGCTGTCCGAGGACGGTATCCCGTGCAATGCCGTGGCGGCCTACCATCATGATCATATTTTCGTGCCCTGGGACCGCGCGGACGACGCAAAATCAGCGATCGAGGCGCTCAGCAAGCAGGCCTAACCCTGCGTGCATCTTGTCGCCGCTTGTGGCTCCGCTAAACAGAAAACCACAATCATTCACCCGCGGGAGGTGCGTCATGGTCCATAGTGGCAACGCGCAGGAAATGTTTACCGGCACAAAGGACGTCGCCGATACGCATAAATTCGATGAAGCCAATCTTGAAGCCTGGATGGCCGAAAATGTCGAAGGGTTTGAAGGCCCTCTGACGGTCAAACAGTTCAAGGGTGGTCAATCCAATCCGACCTATAAACTGTTCGCGGGCGGCAAGACCTATGTCATGCGCCGCAAACCACCCGGCAAATTGCTGCCCTCTGCGCATGCCGTCGATCGCGAGTTTCGGGTCATCGATGCGCTTTACCCGCTCGGCTTTCCCGTCGCACGTCCATATGGCCTGTGCATGGATGAGAGCGTGGTTGGCACCATTTTCTATATCATGGACTGCGTTGAAGGCCGGATTCTGTGGGATGGCACCTTGCCTGAACTGGAACCTGCCGAGCGCCGGGCCATTTATGAAGCCAAAGTCAAAACCTTTGCCGACCTGCACAATGTGGACTGGCGCGCTGCGGGCCTCGAAGGCTTCGGCAAGGAGTCCGATTATATTGCCCGTCAGACGCATCGCTGGACCAAGCAATATGTCGCTTCCGAGACCAAGAAGATCCCGGAAATGGATGCCCTGATCGACTGGCTGCCCAAAAATATTCCGACCGGCGACATGACCACGATCGTGCATGGCGACTATCGCCTCGACAACATGATCCTGCATCCGACAGAGCCAAAGGTGATTGCGGTTCTGGATTGGGAATTGTGCACGCTAGGTGACCCTCTGGCAGACTTTACTTATCACCTGATGAATTGGGTCATGCCGAGCTCGGATCCGTCACGAGGTGCGCTGGTCGATATTGAGGACATGAAAGCCTATGGCATTCCGACCATGGAAGAATATACCGCGCTGTATTGCCAGCATACGGGCCGGGATGGCTTGCCGGAAGTCGACTATTATTTCGCCTATAACGCATTCCGCCTGGCGGCGATTTGCCAGGGCATTGTCGGCCGTGTGCGCGACGGTACCGCGTCAAATGCGTCCGCGGCGACCATGGAAGCCCGCGTCGCGCCGTTGGCGCACTTTGCCGCTGACTGTGCCCGCAAAGCAGGCATGGAAGGATGAGCTTTGGCACGCCGATCACCGAACAGGATGGTGTACTGAGCGGCCCATTTCGCGCGCCGATCAATATGCTGATCGAGCAGGAATATGGCGGTCACAAATCACTGCATGATGATGCAGAAGCAGAAAAACTGGGCTTCAAGGCGGGACCGATAGAGGGTCCAACCCATTTTAGCCAGTTCGACCCCTTGCTGGTAAAGCTGTGGGGCCAGGCCTGGTTCGAGCGCGGCTGCATTTCTTGTCACTACAAGAATATGGTGGTTGAGGGCGAGCAGGTTCAGGCCTTCGTCAAACCGGTGTCTGATGGGCGGGCCGAATGCTGGGCTGTAAAATCAGACGGGACACCGGTCCTCGAAGCCTCGGCCACGCTCGGCCCGGACCATGGCGAAACCTTGCTCGAGGCGCGCATGGCGCGGCTACGGCCCGCCGGGGAATTGATCATTCTGGCTGATCTGAGCGTCGGCTTGGCGGGACGGGAAGACGAGCCGGTCATCATGGCGGCAGATCAGAATATGGGCGCGCTTTATCCATTCTCCTTGACCGAAAAGCTGGCCAAGATCACGGAACCATCGCCCTGGTACGACGATGACAGCGCTTCGCCTTGGGGGCGCGCCATTATTCCAACCGAGATGGTCAGCGTGCTGGCAGAATATTCGAGTCGGAAAGCTGGCTTCTCAACCAAGGGACCGGCAATTGGATTGTTCGCAGATCTTGAGATCCGCTATCTGAGCGGTCCGCTTCTGGTTGGGGAACCTTATCTCATCCGCCGCGAAATCGTGGCGCTTGCGCAAGGCCGACGCACTGAGAATTACTGGACGCGGACGCGGATCTTTGACCAAAGCGGTGAGACGCAAATGGCCGAATCCCTGCTCAATCATGGCGTGTTGAAACACTCCTATGCTGACTATCCAAAGGAATTGCTGGTTTAGCAGTCGGCGTCGTCGAGCGACCGTTTGAAGATATAGGTCTGGTCCGAGATCGGTTCGGTCACGCTTTTGTAGACGCGATTATTCGGGTCATCCCAGGATTGCGCGAACGCTTCCATGCGGATGATCCGATCGCCGAGAAAGTCGCGAACATGGCCCGCATCGATCATGCCCCAATAGTCTTTCGGGTCGACGCGGCAATCATGCGCCAGCGCGGCGTCCAGCATTTGATCGCTAATCTCTTGAATGTATCCCAGCTCGACGTTCTGACCCAGCAAGTGATCTTCCATGTGCTGGGCGCCGCTGCGATGCATGACGAAGCCAAAATCATAGCCCAGCTGCGCCGCCATCAACGCCATGGGCGGCGGTGTGGCATCATCCTTCAGCCAGCCCCACCAGGTGCGAAAATCCATCATCGTGATGCCGTGGACAGAAATATGCGCTGAATTGTGAATGTGCACTTCATCCAACCCGGGCAGGATGACCATGGCACAGGCTGACATGCATTGGCCGGCAATCACCGCCGGTTCGCCTCGATTGTCGAGAATGGTGCTCATCCCGCGCGCCGTCGCAACATTGCCGCCTGGACTGGTGATAATGATCCGGCTCGCCGCGGGGAGCGAATTCAGTTTCAGAAACTGCTCCGGAAAGATTGCCGCATTGTAGCAAATCACGTCTGTTCCCTCGAGCATAGAAACGCCATCGGCCTCAAGACACCGTTCGACCAGTTGGTCGGTTTCCGGGTCGGAGCGATCAAAGGCAATTGTCTCTTGCGCGTTCACGACAGGCGACATGATCAGACTCGCCAAACAAAGCCATTTCCAGATCCGCATACGATCTCCTTTTCTACACCCCCAAGATGGTCGAAAATCTTGGCAAATCAAAGGCTATTTCATCGCAACTCTTGCTCTCAACCTGTGACCTGTCCAAACTGACGGCATTGGGAGACTAAAGTGAAACAGATATTTAAATGGACCGCTGCGGCGGCGCTTACATTTACCGGGCTGGCGACGGCGCAGGCGCAAGAGATGAAAACCGTGATCGAGGCGGGGCACGTGCTCGCTGTTCCGGGCGATGGCTATCTCAGAAACCGAAGCATCACCATCGAGGATGGCAGAATTGTCAAAATCGAGCGCGGCTTCAAATCGCAGCCCGCTGACGTTCGGGTCGTCAATCTGCGCGATTCCTATGTGCTGCCAGGGCTGATCGATAGCCATGTCCATCTGACGAATGAGTTTTCGCCGACATCGCGTCTCAAAGTGCTTAGCGATTCCGAAGTCGATGCGGCACTGGACGGGGCGGCGCATGCGCGAAAAACGCTGCTGGCCGGGTTCACCACGGTCCAGGATGTCGGCGGTCCGAACGAGGCCATTTTCTCGCTACGCGATGCAATCCGCGCCGGCAAAGTGCCTGGCCCCCGTATTCGAGCGTCAGGCCGGGCCATTACGCCAAGCGGCGGCCATGGGGATGCGAATGGATTCTCACCCGCATTGACGCGGATCTTTACCGGGCCGAACGCTTGCAATGGCGCTGACGATTGTCGCCGGGCCGTTCGGGAGACTATTCGCTCTGGCGCTGATGTCATCAAGATCACAGCAACCGGCGGCGTCTTGTCGAACACGAAAGCCGGTCTCGAGCAACAATTCTTCGATGATGAAATTGCCGCCATTGTCGAAACGGCGGCCATGATGGGACGCAAGGTCACAGCGCATGCGCATGGCAAAGGCGGGATTGAAGCCGCTCTGCGCAATGGCGTTCAGTCGATTGAGCATGGCACCTATCTCGACGATGAGACGATCGAGCTGTTCAAGCAATCTGGCGGCACACTCGTTCCGACGGTTCTTGCCGGTGTCACGGTGACGGGATGGACGGATCAACCCTGGCTGCCAGAACCGTCTCGAGAAAAGGCTGCGATTGTCGGGCCACTCATGCTGGACATGTTGAGTCGCGCCCGAGAGGGCGGCGTCAATATTGCGTTCGGCACCGATACCGGTGTGTCCAAGCATGGTGAAAATGCGCTGGAGTTTGAACTCATGGTCGAGGCCGGGTTCTCGCCCGAGGCCGCCATCCACTCCGCAACGATTGTCGCCGCTGAGCACCTCGAAATGGCAGAGATGATCGGGACGCTTGAAGTGGGCAAGTTTGCTGACATGGTCGTGTTGCGGAACGATCCGCTTGAATCCATATCCGCGCTGAAATCCATACGCCTGGTGATCAAGAACGGCGAAGAATTTCGTCCTTGATATCGACTTTCATGTGTGACCTCAGTAAAATGAAGGTAAGGTGCTAATTTATTTGCATTAAACGGGGGCGTTCGATGCGATTGAGACCGGAGAATCTGGTCATAACCATGCTGGCGTGCGTTTTGGCGAGCTGCGGTCCAGCTGCGGATCAGCAACAGCGCGCAAATAGCGTTTGCGTTGAAATCCCCAATGGTCAGTATTTTCAGTTTGTTGATGGGCGCCTGGTCGCAACCTCCAGCGTAGAGATCAGCGAACAGGAGCGCCCGCCCGAAACTGCCCGCCGGATTGGCGCAACCCTGGCCGGGATGGGCTATCCGTGGGTGAGTCTTCAATGGGATGGCCAGACCGTAACAGTGTCCGGAATAGCCCTCGATGAGAACTCACGCTCAGACGCCTTCATCGCGACGAGGTCAGCGTTTGAGGCAGATCCTGTGGCAGGTCCCTTGGTGCAGCGTGTGATCAATAATATGAGTATCCGCGATACTGAAGAGGCGATCGCTATCCGACTTACGCAGGAGCTGGTTGAGGAAGATGGCCTGACCTGGTTGCGGGTGAAAATTGCTGACAGGGTGGCGATCCTTGAGGGCAGAGCGGCGACCGCTCAGGAAAAGGAACTCGGCTATGGTGTCGGGCGCTCTACGGTTCTGTCTGATCTCGATGCCAGCACGATTGTTAATATTGTCGTCGACGCGATACAGGTCGACGAAAATGGAGACGCCATTGGCGGCCCGCTGCTCGATCTGGCGAGTGATGCCAGCATCTCGGGCTGTCAGGCCGCATTCAATCAAGTGATGGATGGTCGCGAGGTCGAGTATGAACCGCGCGAGGCGATCGTGAAAAAATCAAGTTCCCGGTTGCTGGACGCTGTCACGGGAGTGGCGCTTTTATGCGAGGCACATGCAATCGAGATTGCCGGGCATACCGGTCCGGAAGAGTTCAACGTTGATGCGCTGGACCTTTCGCAAAGGCGCGCCTCTTCTGTGCGGGATTATCTGATGGCTTATGGCGTGTCGCCTGATGCGCTTATAGCGCGCGGATATGGTAACATTGGGCCGATTCAGCCTGGCGTTGATGCCAACCTAGTCTTTCCCAATACCGCTTTTGTGGTCAGCGCCCGCGATAGCTAGAAGCGGCATACCAGTCCCTGGTCTGCCGGGACGGTCGCTTCAACCGTATCATGCCAGGCCTTTGCGATGGCTGCCGTCCCGGTCACCTGCGTGGGGGTGACGAATGCCTTTGAGACGGGGTAGAACGCAACCAGGTCAGCGCCCGTGCGTTTGTCGAGCTCGCTGAATTAGAGGCCTCGAGCGAGGATGCTCAACTAGTTGATATTGGCTCAGGAGCCCCGATGATGGAAACGGGCACAGAGGGGGGTGAAGCTGGTTATGGCTGGGAGGAACT
>JBCCZH010000078.1:0-10553 GCA_039188075.1 Pseudomonadota bacterium | reverse complement strand
GCGCCGCCGCATGGATCAGTTCCCGCATGAATTATCGGGCGGTATGCGCCAGCGGGTCATGGTCGCCATCGCCATGTTGTGCGGGCCGCAATTGCTGCTCGCCGACGAGCCGACCACGGCGCTCGATGTCACGGTTCAGGCCCAGGTCCTGGATCTGATGGATGAATTGAAGCGCGAAACCGGAACCGGCATCGCACTGATCACGCATGATATGGGCGTGGTCGCCCGCATGTGTGACCGCGTGGTCGTCATGCGCCGCGGTGAGATTGTCGAGACAGGCAGCATTGATGACATTTTCTACAATCCGCAGCACGAATACACCAAGATGCTGCTGGACGCTGTTCCGCGTATCGATCAGCCCAATCGTCCTGGCCGTCCAACGCTCGGCCCACCGCCAAGCACCGAAGTCGAGCCGATCCTGCGCGCTGACGAATTGAAAGTGCATTTCCCGATCAATATTGGTGGCGGCCTGTTCGGAAAGACCAAGCCTTTGAAAGCCGTGGATGGGGTGAGTTTCGACCTCAAGCCGGGTGAGACCCTGGGCGTGGTTGGCGAGTCGGGTTGCGGCAAGTCCACGCTGGCCCGCGCCGTCCTGAAACTGGTGCCGCAAACCGCGGGCACGATTGCCTGGATGGGACGCGACATCTCCGGCGCTGATCGCAAGACCATGAACAGTTTGCGCGATGATCTTCAGATCGTGTTTCAGGATCCGATGGCCAGCCTCGATCCACGCATGACCATCGGCACCTCCATTGGCGAGCCCCTGACCGTACACTCACCGGACCTCGACAAGGCGGCGCGTGAGCGGCGGGTTCAGGAAATCATGCCGCGCGTTGGGCTCGACCCGGCTTTGATCAATCGCTATCCGCACGAATTGTCAGGCGGTCAGAACCAGCGGGTCGGGATTGCCCGTGCGATGATCCTCGATCCGAAACTGGTGATTTGCGACGAAGCTGTCTCGGCGCTGGACGTCTCGGTTCAGGCACAAGTCGTCGACCTTCTGATCGAACTGCAAAAGGAATTTGGCCTGGCGATGATCTTTATCAGCCACGACCTCTCCGTTGTGCGCGAGATCTCGCACCGCGTGATGGTGCTGTATCTTGGCAAAGTCGTGGAATTGGCCGGGCGCGACGAGATTTATGAGGATGCACGGCACCCCTATACGAAGGCGTTGATTTCCGCGGTGCCGAATCCGGATCCGAAAATGGAGCGCGCCCGCGATCGCGTGAAACTGCAAGGCGACTTGCCAAGTCCACTCGATAGCCGGGCGCCCCTGCGATTCCTCAAGTCCGAGATTGTTGATGATCCGGATGCACAACAATATGCCCCGAAGCTGATCGAGATCGCTCCGGGGCATCTGGTGGCTGAACATGACCCGTTTGAGGGTTCGGGAGGTTTACGGGCCTAGGAGTGGGTCCAGCCGGGGGAGAACAAGCGGCCGCCTATTTTGCGCACAACACATCGGTCAGGTTGCGACGTCCGCGATCGGCATAGACGACCTGGCCCAATCCCATCTCGCGACAGAATTGCTTGGCATTGCCACGTCCGACCGGAATGCGATCACCATAGGCATCACGCGGGCGCGGGAAGAAGACTGTGTGGCGACCTTCAATGCCCTGATTGTGCGACTGGTAATTGCCGCGGCCCCGACGGCCATAGTCAGGGTCACGATCGCGGCGGCCATTGATCCGGCGCGGGGTGCCGTTCAGGGGGCGCATTGAGCTGATATTGTCATTCATGCGCAAGGGGCTGAGGTGCGATGTCGGGCCATCAATAATGACACAGCGACCGCGAAAGTCCGGATCCACACAGACTTCCCAGGCGCCGCGCACATCGATCGAGGAGACCGTGTCGTTAAAGCCGAGATTGCGCAAATTATAGATCGGGCCGTCGACGGTCAGGGCCGAGCCCCGGAAATCCGGATGTTTGAAGATGACAGCTTCGCCGCCACGGGCGCCATAATTGGCGGCGGCGGGCAGGGCGGTGGCCACACAGACAGTGGCAGCAAGCGCCAAGGCTTTGAGAGCTCGGGTCATGGTTCAGGGTCCTTGTATCAATCTTGATACCGACCCTATCGAGGCCAATCTGAACGCCCCGGGAGGGAGATTTTCAGCTTGCGTTCAGCTATTCGGCGGCGCGCATCAGGCCCTGCATGCGGTCAATCCAGATCAGCCAGGCTTTGCGTCCGGCGTCGGTCAGGAACACGCGGGTCTGTGGGCGGCGACCGACAAAGCGCTTTTCCTGGCGCACATATCCGGCATCCTCAAGCTTTCGGAGATGAGTTGAGAGATTGCCATCGGTCGCGCCAACCTTCGCTTTCAGCTCACCGAAAATGGCCGGGCTGGCGGTCGAGAGATAAGCCATGATCCCAAGCCGCAAACGACCATGAATGACATCATCGATCTGCGCGTGATCAAACGGGTTTGCCGGATCCGTCATATCGTCCTCCGCAGTCTAAACGACGCTTTTCGGTTCTTGGCGCAACATGACCAGACCTGGCACCAGCACGGTCGCAAAGGCCGCCAGTGAGGCAATCGCCCAGGTCAGGTCTCCGCCATCGAACCAGAGCGCGATGGCAATCATCAGAAAGGCGCCATAGCCAGCATAAGTCAGCGTATTCGTATTCGACATGATGCCGGAGGTGATCAGGCCGGTGCCGTAAATCGCGAACACGATGGGCAAGGATTCTTCAAACCCGGAGACCGGTCCACCGACCACGAGTGACTTGACGATCAGCGTTGCGAAATAGGCAAACAAGGCGAATCCGCCCGCCATCCAGACGGTCGCCTCGGTGCGATTGCCCACCGAATTTCCGCCGGGCTTGTTGCGGATAGAGTAGCCGAGCACCGCCTGGCCGACGATGCCGCCAATGATGAATGTGCCCCAGACCCAGGCATAGGCGACATCAGGCCAGCCGAACAAACCGGCCGAAATTGAATAGTGAAGAAAATAGGCAAGGCTGGTCAAAACGCCCCAAAAGGTCAGAAAGCGGCCGCCCAGCAGCGGGGCGCTCTGCCCGGCTTCGGCGAGATCGCGGACATAAGCCAGATCATCATGCAAGGTGTTTTGGTTCATCGATAGCTCCAATAACTTTGAAAAACAAAGTACTCTGTCTGACGAAATTGTCAACTGCCCCGATTTTGCTTGGCGCGGCGCGTCAGCTTGCTAGGTAAACAGAAAGACATATGCCCGGAGGACTTCACGATGCCAGATGCTGCCAGCCTGCCCCCTTTTCGCCCGCTCGCGCAGAAGCTGCCGGATATTGAATGTATCCGAAAACCGGATGGGACCGTCTATCTGAAACAGCGCCACGCCCCGGGCGATCGGCCCCGAACCATCCCGCATGCGCTGGCGACCCGCGCTGCGGAGCATCCGGATCGTGACTGGCTGAAACAGCGCAACCCCGAGACCGATCAATGGGAAGCGATCACTTATGGCGAAGGCCTGCGCCGGACCCGCGCGCTGGCGCAAGCCTTCCTGGATATGGGCGCCGGGCCAGAGTCCCCGGTGATGATCCTGTCCGGCAATTCCATCGAAACCGCCATGGTGATGATGGCGGCGATGACGGTTGGGGCACCGGCGGCGCCGATTTCGGTTCCATATTCTCTGATGTCGACAGATTTTGCGAAGCTCAAACACTGTTTCAACGCGGTGAAGCCGAAAGTCCTGTTCGCGGCGCAATTGCCGCCTTTCGAGCCAGCCATCGCAGCGCTAGGGGATCATGGCTGTACGGTCATTACCGCAGATGGCGCCAATGGCGCGGTCTCCTATCAGGGCTTGTTGGACTCGAAAGTCTCGCCCGCCGTCGATGCCGCGCTCGACGCGCTGACCGATGACTCGATTGGCAAATACCTGTTCACGTCGGGCTCGACCGGGATGCCCAAGCCAGTACCGACTACGCAAGGCGCCATGTGTTCGATGATTGGTGGCGTCGAAGGTCTGCGCGATGACGCGCGCGACCCTGAATATGATCCGAGTGTCCCGGACAATGTCCTCGACTGGCTGCCGTGGAACCACATTTCCGGGTCGAATGTGAATTTCAATGGCGCGCTCTGGACCGGCGCGACGTTCTGGATCGATGGCGGCAAGCCGACGGCCGCCTTGTTCGGCGAGACCATTCGCAATGTGCTCGACTGCAAACCCTCAACCTTTGGCACAGCTCCAATCGCGCTCGCCATGCTGGCCGAAGCGATGGAAGAGAATGACGAATTGCTACATGCCTTTTTCGCCAATATGCGATCGATTGGCTATGGCGGTGCGACTCTGTCGGACGACCTTTATGATCGCATTCAGAACCTGGCGATCAAGGCCACCGGGCGGCGCATCCCGATCATCACCATGTATGGCGCCACTGAAACGCAAGGCATTACCGTGGTGCATTGGGAAGTGGAACGCGTCGGCCTGATCGGTCTGCCTATCCCTGGCCTGACTCTGAAACTGGTGCCGACCATGGGCAAGCTTGAAGTCCGGGTCAAAGGCGAGACCGTCATGCCGGGCTATCTCAACCTGCCTGAAAAAAATGCCGAAGTGTTTGACGAAGAGGGCTATTACTGCCTCGGCGATGCGGCCAAATTTGTCGATGAGGATGATCCAAACCAGGGCATTGTTTTTGATGGCCGGGTCGGGGAGGATTTCAAACTCTCGTCCGGCACCTGGGTCAGCGTTGGCGTCTTGCGCCCTGATCTGGTCGCCGCGTGTTCGCCGTTGGTCTTCGACGCCGTGATTTGCGGTCAGGACAAGAATTTCATCGGCGCCATGTTCTGGCCCTCGCCGGCGGCGTTCGAGGAATATGTGAAAACCGCCGGCGGCGACCAGATGGCGGCGTTCATTCAACTGAACAAGGATCTCGCAGCAAAGGTCGCGGCTTTCAACGCGGCTGAACCGGGCTCGTCACGCCGGATCAAGCGCTTCCTGGTGATGACCGAACCGCCCAGCATCGATAAAGGCGAGATTACCGATAAGGGCTATGTAAACCAGCGCATGACACAGGATTGCCGCGCCGATCTCGTCGCCAGCCTGTTTGTCGAGTCGCCGCCGCCCAATGTGGTGCAATTCTAAAGGCCTGAATGCGACACACGCCGCGCAGACAAACCGGATTGAAGCTTGGCTTGATCACACTCGGAGTGGTGATGGCCGGCTTTCTCGGCGTGTTCCTGTTCGCGCCGGATCGGGATCCGGGAACGCCTGACGGTCCCGATGCTGTTCCGGCGCAGACGCTTCTGGACACGCTCACCGACAGCCCCACACGAAAGGCGGTGGAAGCCTTGCAAGCGGCCTCGCCCGGTACCTATGCCCAATTGCAAACCGAAGCGGCGCTGGCGCTAAAGGACGGCGCAGATGCCGACGCCCTTTCAAATCTCACATTACAGGCTTTGTTTGGTGAGTTTCAGAACAAGGCGCTGGTCTTTCGTGCGGCGCGAAGCGAGGACCATCACGCGATCATCGTGGAGCTCTCGAAGGGTCTGCAACAACTCAAGGCGCATGACAGTCGCTGGTGCGAGGGCGATCAGATTGCTGCCTATCTGGCGCAAAATGAATCCGACCTTGTCCCAACCCTGCTGGCAGAATTTCCCTATGGCAGCCCTCAATATGATTGGGCGATGGAGTGGATGAGTGTGATCTTGATCACGGCAAAGCGCGCCCAGGACGCGCCGACACGGCATCCGCGCCCCGGATTTCGCGACGAAACAGTACTGCAGCAGGAAGGCCTTGCACTCGCTCTGGAACAATGGGGACTTGCGCCGCAAATCGCGGCCTTCGCCAATTCTGAAGGCACATCTTACGCGCAAATGCAGGAGGTTATCTCCGGGATGGACGTGTGCGAACTCGGCATCGCCGTCGAAACCGTGTCGGAACGGTTGCCAGCCGATGTGCGTGGCCGGATCTGGGCCGACCTGATGCCGGAAATCATGATCGGCAACACGCCTTATGTCATGTGGCGGGTGACCGATTATTTCTTCATCGGATGAGCGTGCGTCGTTTCTGCCTTTTAATCACCATGCTTTCGGTTTTAAGGTCGCGCCATGGCGATGGATGACACACTCAAATCCTTCATGGACAAGTTCAAGATGCCGGACTTTAACGGCATGGACTGGAAAGGCTCGACAGAGGGGCTGCGCCAGAGCTTTTATCGCGCCAGTCGCTCGGTGGAACGGGACCTGCCAGATCTGGCCGAGATCTCAAACCTGGTTGTCGATGGCGCCGATGGGCCGCTCAAGGCCCGTCTCTATGTTCCATTGGCGGCCGGGATAGCACCGGCCCCCGCGATTATCTTCTTTCATGGCGGCGGCTTCGTGCTCGGCGATATTGATACGCATGATGTGATCTGTCGTCGTCTTGCGGCGAGCTCGCGGTGCCGGGTTCTGTCGATCGATTATCGGCTGGCGCCGGAGCATCGCTTCCCGACCGCGCATCGCGATGCTTTGGCGGCCTGGTCCTGGGCCACTGACCGCAAAAATATTCTCGGGTTCGATCCGGACCGCATCGCAGTCGCGGGCGACAGCGCCGGCGGCAACCTGTCGGCATTCGTGGCACAGGAAACCGGGCGCACAGGCGCGCTGATGCCAGCCTTTCAGTTGCTGCTTTATCCGCTGGTACAGTTCGCTGATATTCGCACCAAGCGCATGACCTTTCAGGAAAGCGGCTTTTTCATCTCACCAAACCTGTTCGACTATTTTCGCGACAGCTATGTCGAGCGTGAGACGGATCGCATGGACAAGCGCGTCTCTCCGCTTTTTGCACCGGATGAGGATTTTGCCGGTCTGGCGCCGGCGCATCTCGTGCTATGCGGCTGGGACCCCTTGAAGGATGAGGGCAAGGCCTATGCCGCCAAGCTGGCTGCGCATGGCGTCCCGGTCACGATCAAGGAACATCCGGGCATGGTGCATGGCTTCATGAACATGACGGCGGTCTCCATGCCTGCCCGCAAGGCGATTGAGGAAGCGGGTTTGGTGGTCGGAAAAGCGCTCGGGGCGCGCGACTAAATTCGCTCGCCACGAGATTGACATATGGTTAAGATAGAGCCGGGCGGGCAGTAGACTAGGGATTGAGGACCATGGCTAGAATGGCAAATTGGGTCAAACCAGGCACGCTGGCAGTGAGTGCGCTTGTACTGATCGGACTGACCGCATGCGACCGCCAGCAGGAACGCCTCGACAGAGTCAGCGAGCTTGGTGATGCAGTACTCGGCCAGTTGAGCGGCGAGGATGTGTCCGGTGACAGCACCCGCGACAAATACCGGTCCGTATCGGTTGAAGCGCGCGCCTTTGCGGGGACGATTCTGGACCGCACGGTCGCTGTGTCTGAAGAAGAGGCTGCGCCACGTTTCGTCATCGGCTCGATCGTCGCCAAGCCCGCCGCTTTGCCACCTGCTGTCGATATTGCAGCGGTCATGGCCGAGCCTGAAATGTCATTGAGCGTCGTGGTCGATGATGAATCCGAGGCCAAGATTATCATCCCGGACGAGAAAACGCTGGAAGAAGCAGTGATTGATCCGAAGGTGATCGACCGAATCGAGTTGCCGGAGTCAAACCGTCGCAAAATCACCGTTGTCGATCCGCAGCAACGCGCGCCATCGCCGAATGTTTCCCTGCAAACCCGAGAGCCGGTTCTGCCACGCGCGCCCTTGAAGCGGACCAACCCGCAAAAGCGTATCCAACGTGGCATTGCCACGCCGGAGGAACGTCGGGTGCAGACCCGGTCGATGGCGGTCGTGCGGCCGCCCACTCCCGAAGAGCGCATGTTGCAATTGCCGCAACTCAGTCCGCAGGTGGCGGAACGGGCAACGATTCTGCCCAATGCCGCCCTGCAGCGCCAATTGGTCGCCGAAGAGCGAATGATTGAAACCGCGACCAAGTTCAAGGTCGCCGCAAGCATCCAGCGCTCCCGCTCGGGCCAGATGGTGATCGAGATTGGCTCTGAGGCCCTCAACCCGACCAACTTTACCGAGACGGTCATGCAGCAAGGGCGCATTGCGCTCGAACGCGGCGTCGAATGCGATGAAGTTGCGGCGCAAGCCGCGGATGCCAATCCACTGGTGGCCATGGAATGCGTGATCCAGGATCTGCGAAATTCAGGCGAGTTCGAATATGTCGAGAAAGACTGGTTCTATGAGCACCAGATGATCCGCCGTCCGAGCCTGGATGACCAACCCATCACCATCACACCGAATGACCCACTGTTCGACTTGCAATGGCATTACAAGTCGCAAGGCGCAGAGGCCGGGCAATCAGCTGGTGGGGCCGGATTTGTCGATTTCTGGACCGATCGGGACAATCAGGGTTCGTCTGAAGTTGTCGTGGCCGTGGTCGATACAGGTCTGCAAATGGCCCATCCGGACATTGTTGGTTCGACCAATGTTGTCGCGGGTTGGGACATGGTCTCGGATCTAGATGTCGCCAATGATGGCGATGGCCGTGATAGCGATGCCAATGATCCCGGCGACCGCTGCCCGGAGCGCAATGTCTTTGCTGATACATTCCATGGGACGCATGTTGCCGGCATTGTCGGGGCTGGCGCGACCAATAATGCGGATGGCGTTGCTGGTGGTGCGTGGAATGTCAAAATCGTACCTGTCCGGGCGCTTGGCAAATGCGGCGGCAAGCTGTCGGACATTAATGATGCCATTCGCTGGGCCGCCGGAACGATCCCTGAATTCAACGCAATTGGTGAGGAAGTCTGGAATGAGAATCCGGCCGACATCATCAATCTGTCGCTTGGCCTGTTCAAGACGTGTCCCGCCTCGATGCAGGATGCCATCAATTCCGTGACCGAGCGCGGCGTTGTGGTTGTGGTCGCCGCCGGCAATCGCAGCGTGCCGACCGAGTTCTACGCACCGGCGGGCTGTGACAATGTCATCACTGTCGCTGGTGGGGACGCACGCGGCTTTATGGCGCCTTATTCGAATTACGGGGCGGCTGTCGATGTCCTGGCCCCCGGCGGTGATCTGACCCGCGATGATAATGGCGATGGCAATCCGGACGGCGTCCTGTCGATGAAGACAGCAGAGAATTGCGCCGATCCGCTTACCGGGGAATCGGTGGCGACCTGCTATTATGCCTATGAGCAGGGAACCAGCATGGCGACCCCGCATGTTGCGGCAGCGTTGGCCTTGATCAAGTCCGAGCGTCCGGATCTCGATTCAGATCAGCTGGTCTCAACGCTGTTGACGGGAATCAGCCCCATATCGGAAAATCAGTGCACAGGCCTGTGCTCGCAATTCCCGGGCGCCGTGCCGACGGTTGAGGATCCGGACCTGTGTTTGCGCCCGTGCGGGTCGGGTTTGCTGAACATGGCTGACGTAAATTTGCCTGAATGAGGCTATACAGGACGCCACAGAAGGGAATTTGCCATGTCTGAGACCCCATTGAACCTGTACAGGCGCGGGCGGAAATCGCTCGTTGCTCTGATCTGCATGTTTGCTGTGACAGGCTGCGTCACCTTCACGGATAGCAATGGCAGTCTCGGTTTCATGCCGGCCTGGTCGCAACCTGTGACAGCGCAACAATCGGTTGCGATCAGTCAGTCCGGTCTGATCACGGCCTCTGCAGCGACCTTTATTGTCAAATTCAGGAATGAACCGGTGCTGGAACAGGTCTGCCGGAATTTCCGACGGGATGAGGCCGGAACACGCAAGGCGTTTCAGGCCTGGGCCGCGCAGCATCCTCAATTGAAAGGCTTGCAACTGGTCCGTGCGAGTTACTCAGGCGACATCATTCTGGCCTTGCCGGCCAATGATCCTGAAGGCCGCACCGCTCGGGATGTGATTGCGGCGCTCGAATCCCTGCCAAATGTCGCTTATGCAGAGATTGACTCAATGGCGAGCGCAAGCGCGGGGAATTAAACGATGCGAACTCTTTACCTTCCAATTCTGGCTGGACTGACGCTGGTGGCGTGCGATCAACTGATCGAACCCCAGTCACAAGACGCCGAGTCTCAGCCCGTGCTTGTCGAAGATGTTGATACGGCGCAGCCCATCGAGACGGCTGAGCCGACCCTCCCGGCCCCTTCCAACGTCGCCGAACGCAAGACGGCGACGATTGACTGGAACGCCGCGCGTGTGGATTTCGCGGCGCGTGAAACCGATGATGATGGCCTCGCACAAGTCGCCAGTGGCGGCGCACCTGTCGTCCCGATCTTGTTGCCGGAAGAACCGGTTGGCGTGGCGTCTGTCGGCGGCGCTGACGCGTTGCAGTTCCGCCCCCTGGCCGATGGCTATTTTGCCGTTCAACGGGGCGAGGTCTATGATCTGGTGATTAACGGGACCGACCGCCTGGTCGCGCGCCCGGGCGGACAAGGCACGGCCGGCGATACAGCATTGGTCTTCGAAGAAACGATGACGGGTGCGCAAGTTTCATTCAGTCGATATGGCGCGTCTTATCTGGTCGAGTTCATGTGCAAGGACCGCGAAGCGGTGATTGACGGGAGCTGCATAAATGAGGCTGAGGCCTTGGCCGAAGTAGAGAAACTACTGATCGCGGGGACACGATAATGTCGAAACACTGGACGCTGATTGCCGTTTCAGCGATCGCCCTGGCAGGATGCGATGTCATTCG
>JBCCZH010000077.1:0-10786 GCA_039188075.1 Pseudomonadota bacterium | reverse complement strand
CTGCGCGCTGACCGAAGGTATTATCTCGACCAATAGCACGACGGGTGATTACACCCCGTTCCGGGCGCCGATCGAAGCCTATAATGGCGGCTCGCGCCAGTCTCCGAACAAATGGCATGAAAGCCGCGACAGCGGATACGAACTCCGCGGGAGAACATCAGACCAATGATGCTCGCAGCTCTCATGAAACGGTCACCGAAGCGGATGAGCCTGGTTGCATTGGCCCTCGCCCTCGCGGCAGCCAATGCAACCTCTCAGGCGCAGAGCTCGGATGCGACGATTGAACAGGTCCAACTCGGCGATGTCTGGTCAGACATGCAGGTTGAAATTGATGTCTATGCCTGGGAAGCGGCGTCGACCTCTTCCGCGGTGGGCAATGCTGCAGCCGGTCTGGTCACCAGCGGCGATGTGACGATCTACACTGACCAGACCCTCGACGGCAACGTGACGGCCAGCAATGAACTGAGTGGCGGCGACGCCGGACTCGCTGTGGCAACCACGACAGCTTATGGCAACTCAACGACGGGCGGCACCTGGTCCGGCGACACCTATTACCGCGCCGATCAGGTCGCCAATGGCGATGTCGCAGCCAATACAAATATCGATATCGGCAATGCTGGAACCGTGGCTGCGGCCACGACCGCGATCGCCAATGTTTCGGTCCCGGCGAATGAGTGGGGCACCAATTCGGCTTTCCAGGTCCAGGAAAGCAATGGCTCGGTCACCGCCACGACGGATGTCGACATGTGCTGCGATGGCAGCTCAGCAAGCTTCGGTACGACAGCCGGTGGCAATGCTGTGTCTTCAACCGGATCGACCAGCACCAATTATAATGGCGCCGTACAGACCACCGCTGCCGAGGAAACCATTTCTGCGTCCGGCGATGTCTATATGGGCTATGGCCACAACGTGCTGAACGCGACCACCGCCTTCGGCAATTCCGCCACCGTGCACAATGAGTGGGGCTATGCCGTACTCGGCCGCGAAGGATCGGAAGTCTATCAAGGCAATGAGTCTGATATTGATAGCCAGTCTTATGTCACGCTCGACAACTGGACCGGCTATGCCACATCCAGCGCTTATGGCGTCGGCAATGCGGCGACGATTTCCAACGTTGGATCGGATACGGGCCTTTTTGCTAATCAGAACAATTATGGCTCGGTCTATAGCAACGCGACCTTTACGGGCGGCACCTCCGACGAAGGCGCCGGCATTGTGACATCGACCGCGATCGGCAATGCCGCGACCGCGACGCTCTGCAACATTTGCGGCGACGCCTCACTGCATGGCCAGACCAATCAATTCAACGCGGGCTCAATTGTCGCGCAAGGCCGCGCGACGGTCGGTCAAACCGGCAGCGTCTTTGGCTCAGCGACAGCGGTCGGCAATTCTGCCACTTACCAGTCAAACGGGGACTGAGGCGAACCAGCGTTCGCCCTGGTAGACCCCGCCTCCTCGGAGGCGGGGTTGTTTGATTCAGATTTCGGATCCAGCCAGAGTCCGAAGGCTGACTTATTTCAGGATGAAAGTTACTTTCATCACGACACGATACTCTTTGATTTCCCCTTTATCGAGCACGATCGATTGATCCTTTACCCAGGCGCCTTCGACATTTTTCAGTGTCTTATTCGCCCGAGAGATGCCTTTCTCGACAGCATCCTGAAAGCTCTTCTTTGAGCCAGAGATAATTTCCGTAACGCGTGCAACAGCCATAATGGCCTCCCTTTTGGTCCCAGGCGTTCTTGCCTGAAATTTGAAGGTGCCGTGTCAGGTGAGCGAGCGCAAGCAAATGCGCCTGTGAGTTGAAACACCTGGCTTAAGCCGCGAGCTTGTCAGGCTCACCGGTCCCATCCGCTGGGCTGGCTTCGACCGGGATCCAGCAAACCACTTCTGTGCCGCCGCCCGGCTGAGACTTGATGCCGACATTGCCGCCATGCAGCTGCACAAAGTGTTTCACCAGCGACAGACCAAGGCCGGCGCCGCGGCGATCGCTGGATGTGAAACTGTCAAAGCTGGCCGCCTGGTCCTCAGCCGCGATGCCGCGGCCATTATCCTTGACGGTCAGCTTGGCGGTGTCGCCCATCCGCTCCGCCGAAATCGTCACCTGCCCGCCTGGATCGGTAAAGCGCATCGCGTTGGAGACGAGATTGAACAGGATCTGACGAATGCGCTTCTCATCCGCCTGAATGGTGCCGAGGCTGGACTCGATACTGGCAACCACTTCGACTTCGGTGTCGACCGCATTGGTCACGCCAATTGAGACCGCTTCATCGATCAAGGTCTTGAGATCGACATCACTGATGTCGAGATCCATCCTGCCCGCTTCGATCATGGCCAGATCAAGAATGTTGCCGATCAGATCATTCAAGTGATTGGACGCTTCGCAAATCGCATCGACCTTGTCGCGCTGCGCTTCATTCAGATCACCAATCCGCTCCATTTGCAGGAACTCGCCATAACCGAGAATGGTCTGAAGCGGCGAACGCAATTGATAAGAGACATTCTTGACGAATTCCGTCTTCAGGCGATCCGCCGTCTGGAAGGCTTCCGCGCGATCGCGCAAGGCGGTCTCAACCGAGCGCTGGGCTGACACATCCGCAAAAGCGATCAGCGTGTTGCCATCCGGCAGCGGCTTGGTGACATAAGTCAGGATCGAACTGTCCGAGCGTTTCATCTCACCTGTGGTTTCCTGACGCGCGCCCGGATCGGTGATGTGGCCCTTGATCGCTGACCAGGTGTCACGGTCATGGAAGAGCGGCACGCAGAAGTCTGCAATGTCGTCATAGTCCGGTTCATCCTTGAGCAGGTCTTCTTCCACGCCCCACAATTCAGCAAAGGCACTGTTCCAGAGTTTCAGGCGACCATCCGAGCCGAACACCACAACCGCTTCATGCAGGCTGTCCAGCGTCTTGCCCTGTGTCTTGATCATCGCATTATACTTGGTGCGCAGATCCAGTTCGCTGGTAATGTCCTTGAACAGGATGAGCAGACCGCCCATCGGGTGACGCTGACGTGTCACTTTCAAAGTGCGATTGTCCGGCAGATGCCACTCGTCTTCTTCAATGCCACTAATATCGAGATAGTAGGACAGTTCTTCCGCGCGCCACTTGGCATACTCGGCTTGCGCCGGCAGCTTGCGACGTTCACGCAACCGGTCGAGCAACTGGCCGTGGCTTGGCATGTCGAGCAAGAAGCCTTCATCCATGTCCCACATTTTGGCAAAGGCGCGATTGTGGAAAGTCAGCTTGCGCTCGCTACTGAAAATCGCAACGGCGTCCGCGACATGGTTCAGCGTCTCGTCATGCGCGCGGACATGTTTGTCGAGTTCGTCACGCGCGCGTTCCTGTTCGGTCACGTCAAACGCCATGGCGCCAACGCCCCCTGAAAGCGGGAAGGACAGGACGCGCATGGCACGGCGATCGCCATCAATGGCAATGTGCCGGGTTTCATCCAGCTCCTTGCCTTCAGTTAGAGTCTTGCGCACTTGCTCGACAGCTTTGACATCCAGCATGACCTGGCGCTCCAGCACGCGATCGAGACTGTCACCATCCACGGCTTCAACATAGGCCGGGTTCGCCCATTGCAAACGCCCAACGCCTGAGATGCGCCAGGCCGGGAACGGCGCCTTACCCAGCATGTCCAGAAACGCGGTTGGGTCACGCGCAATAACTTGCCGCGCTTCTTCCAGTCGCCCACGCGCCGAGCTTTCTTCCAGGCCCTTAATGGTCGAGTCCGAAATCCAGACCACGACGCGCGCGCCAGCCGTGCGCCCGTCCGCTTCCAGGAAGCGACCATTCTGGCCAATAATAGTGAGAGAGAAAGGCTGACCTGCTTCGGCGAGCTCACGCAAGCGAATGCGCAGCGTCGTATCAATGCCGCTGGCATCGCGCGCCTCAAGATCCGCAAGGCCTTCAATGATCCGAACCGCAGGATCCAGCGCAACCGCATCGTCTGTGAAGCGCAGCAGGCTGGCCAGCGCCACAGGCGAACCGTGAATGTCTGGCGGCGTAATGTCATCGGCTTCGACATCAATGTCTTCGCCTTGCCAGACCAGGATCACACCCGGGTGCGCGCCCAGCACAGATTTCAATTCGGCAACGGAGGACTCTGCATCATTGGCTTTGTCTTTATAACGCTTGGCGGCGCCACGAGCGCCATCGGACGTGCGCAGCGCCCATAAGATAAATGCCAGGCCAAGTGCCAATGCACCAACGGCAATGAACAATGGGATTTGGTCAGCCGTGATCTGCATACGATACTCCGTGTCAGCCAGCGAATCACTCGCCAGCTCAGTCCTCCAACAGTTAACCGAATGCTAGCTTAGCGTTAAGTCCGGGTTAACGGATCCACATCGGCTGTTAACAATTTGAGAAGAAGTGTCCGCAAATGGAAAGGGCTGAAGCTTTCGCTCCAGCCCTTCGAATTGGTGTACACCCACCCAGGCGTCTTATTTAAAGACAGAGCCTTTGCGGAAATGCTTGACCAAAAGGTAGTAGACGACTGCGCGATATTTTTTACGCACGCCTTTGCCGTACGTTTCCATCACCGCAGCAATGCCTTCATCAAGCTTCGGCGTGTCCTTGAGTCCGAGCTTCTTGATCAGGAAACTTTTCTTGACCGTTTCAAGCTCTTTCTTCTGACTGGCCGCAACCGTTGAAGAGTCCTTATTATAGATTGAAGGTCCGCAGGCGATGGTCACTGCGGTCAGCAATTTCATGTCCGGCTTCATGCCGCACTTCTCTTTGAGATCTTCTGCATACTTTGCGATCAGATCGTCACGTTTTCCCATCATAAACCTCCGTGGGATCAGACCGCGAAAAATTCAGCGGCCATAAATTTCAACTACGCTACTCAACTTTACGAGGAAACACATCCAACCGGACTCGTGTGTGCGGTCAAGGCCTGACTACTGCACTGCGTCCATCTGTGTGATCCATGCCTCAATTAACGCCACTCCTTGCTCATGCACAAGAGCGCGACCCAGTTCGGGCATGGCAATGCCTGGCTCATCTGACGCCATGCGAAAAGACAAGATGGATGCAGCCGGTTCGCCTGGCGCGATGACGACCAAAGCATTGCCTGCGCCGCGGCCGGCTGCTGTCGGATGTTTGCCTATGCCCCACTTCACGGCGTCCTCAATTTCCCAGTCGAGCCACAAGCCGGAATTGGATGCAGAGCCAGTTGGCTTGTGACAGTGCGCGCAGTTGATATCGAGATAGGCGCGCGCTTGCGCATCGATGGATGCGGCTGGGTCAAAGGCGCGCGCCATGACCGGCACCTGGCTTGGCACGCCTGCGACGATCCCGCGCGCAGCCCAGTCTTCTATCTGATTGATGCCGTGCGGTCCTTGATGATTCAGATTGCGCGCCTTGGGTCCAATCGGATGCACGGCGTCGCCATTCTGATGACAGGTCTTGCACTGGTTCTTGTTGGGCACGGCATAGGTGAAGGCGGGTGCGTTCGGCGCAGCGACGCCTTGCGCAATTTCGATGCGCTCGCCGATCGGCGCATAGGTCGCTTCGCTCTGATCATCATTCCAGACATAAGGCATGGCTTCCCAACCCTCTGCCTTGTGCACGAGCAGGCGCGTCTCAAGATAACGCTCACCATAAGCAAAGGTCTTCACCAGGACCGTGCCAACCGGAAAGCTGAACACATCATCTTCGCGATAGACTGCTCTGCTGCCTTCGGGGACAAAGACAAAGCGATGCTTATCGGAATGGTCGGAAAAGAGCGGATTGATCAGATCATATTTGACAACACCACTGGCGGGCGCGCGTGCAGCGGCATCCGCAAACAGGTCATAATCAGCCAAAGACGCCGCGGGCTTGTCGGCCAGGATAACATCCATGTCGGGCTGCACCTGTTTCGCGCAGGCGCTGATGAGCAGCGCAAAACAGATAACCGTCCACGCCCTCATTTATCGTGCGCGAGTTCAACCACCGCCAGACGTTCCCCAGCCACGCCGGCCGGGCGCTGATCGCTTGGCGACAGATTGCCGGGATCAAGCGGATAAGCGCGCAGGCCAAGACTGACAAAACTCACCGTGTCCGGCTCATCGATGACCAGGCCCAGATCAACCGGGTCGCCCCCTTGCCAGCGATCGACACCGTCCGAAACAATGTCTGGCAAACGGCCGCCCATCAGCATGGCCAGCATCTGCAAATCGCCTTGCGGTTCATAGCCACCATTCTCATAGACATTCTGCGTGATGTAGACATTGCGCGGCAGTGGGTTGTAGCGCGTGTCCTCAAACTCCGGCGAATAGGCGACCAGCAAAACATGCGCTGTGCGATTATCGGTCAGCGTATTGTCAAAGATCTCAACCTTGTCATTCGCCTGGACAATGATCCCGGTGCCGGATGGCACGCTGGCGACAATGTTTCCGGGCGGCGCAAAATTGCGTGTATTATTGTCGAAGATCTGATTGCCGAAAATGCGCGTCGAGTGACCGCCAACTTTTGGCAGGTCCGGCAAATCGAAAACCAGGATGCCACCCGTATTATTCGTCACCGTATTATTATAGACATCGGCGCGCGTTGAATTCTCGATCTCGATGCCTGCGACATTGAACTCAGCCAGGCTGTCGCGCACGATGATATTATCCGACTGCCCGACATAGATGCCCGCATCGGAAGCGCCGCGCACCGTGACCCGCTCGACCAGCACATCCGTGCTCTCGACAGGATAGACGCCATAGGCGCCATTGGCTTCATCTGGCCCGCCGGTCCACTCAATCGTCAGGTCACGATAGGTAATGCGATCGGCGCCTTTCGACTTGATCCCGTCGCCCTTCGTATCGCGCATGGTGAAGCCTTCGATGATGACATCATCAGAGGTGACCAGCAGACCTTCGCCTGCCCCGGTCTGTCCTGAGAAATCAAGAATGGTCTTGTCCTGTCCGGCACCGCGCAGTGTGACGCTGCCCACATCAAGCGACAGGCCATCGACCAGTTGGATCGTGCCCTCAGGCAATTCAACCACGCCGCCTTCTTCAACACCGATCAGCAAGGCTTGCAGCGTGTCCGCATCCATCACTTTCGGTGTTTGACTTTCGGCTTGCGTCTCTTCCGTTTGCACCGGATCGCCACCCGACCCACAAGCGCTTAATAGCGCGATTGCAGACGCTCCAATCAGGACATGTTTCAGCACACCTTTCCTCCCCATATCTTTCTTATGACAAGAGTTTCAGAAATTTGCTTGCGTCTGGCAAGCGCTGAACCGCGACCTTTCCAAAAGTTCAATCTTGTCCGAGCCATGGCTCAGATTCTTCAACCTACATTTGTTTTTAAGACCTCTGTGCTTTGTGCACGGCCATGATCGGTAAAATTTCAGCCCCGCGGATCGGACTGTTTCACGCGTCACGCGAAGCCTGGAAGATCGCAATTGTATTTGTCGCGGCCGCCGCACTTAGCGCAGCGTATCTGATGCGGTTTGGTCCGGACTTTGTTGATATCACGACATTGCTTATGATTGGTGAGCGCGTGCTAAATGGCGAAACTCTTTATGTCGAGGTTCGCGATATCAATCCGCCTTTCTCCGTCTGGCTTTACCTTCCCTACGCTTATCTCGACCGTGTTACGGGTATCGATGCATATATTTGGCTCGGCATTGGATTGACGGTCGTTCTGAGTACCAGCCTGTTCGCGCTGAACACAATTCTGCGAGAAGGTTTGTCACTCGAGGCGCCGTTGCGGCGGACCACACTCTGGGTGATTGCTGGGCTCTGTTTCTTTCTCATCCCAACTCAATTCGCCCAACGCGAGCATTTCTGCGTCATTGCTGCTCTGCCCTTCTTGGGATTGATTGGCGCCAGGCTGCAAACCGGCGATCAGCCCAAACTGCTATTCGCCCTTATCATTGGCAGCATGGCGGCGACGCTGGTCATCCTGAAGCCCCATTATTCGATCGGGCTGGGCCTTCCGCTTTGTTGGCTTGCCTGGGAGCGCAAGGATCTCCGCTATTTATTCGTGCCCGAGGCCTTGGCTATCGCGGCACTCGTGCTCATCTATGGCGCGAGCATCTATCTCATTCATCCTGAATTCTTCACGACGATGCTGCCCATCGCGGTTGAGGTCTACTTGCTGAATCGCGCACCGATAGCGGATCTGGTGCCGCTGGTGACCCTTAGCGTGGTGCTCCCGATCCTAGCGTGTGTTTGGATTGGCACCACGCGGGAGAGACCAAATCCGCTGGTCATCGTGCTTTATCTCGCAACGGCTGGATTCACGGTGGCCTATTTTATCATGGGCAAAGGGTGGATGTACCATCTGCTTCCGGCGTCCATTTCGGCCTTCGTGGCATTGGCAATTCAAGCCTTCTCCGACCCGGCCTCAGCGTCATCCGCTTCATCGCTCCGGCGTCGGCTCGTCATGGTTGGCGGATTGCTGGCCATAACGGTGACGCTTTCGCTAAAGGACGTTCGGCCAAACCAGATACCCGAACAGGTTATCCTTCTTAAGTCAAAGCCTAGCATCGTTTTCGTGTCGCCAGATAATAATGTCAGTGTTCCGATTGCAAAACGCCTTCAAGCCGACTGGAGCGAACGGGATCCGCATGATTTTGTCGGCGCGATTGCAGCGGCCTATGCAAACCGATCAACAGACGCGCATCGAACTCGGCTGGAAAACTATCTCTCTGCCGAATTAGACAATGAGGCCTCGCATATGGCCCGCATCAGACCGGATCTCATCGTTCTGGATAAGGGCTCCCGTCAATGGCATGATCTGGTTGTGAGGGATGATCGAATCGCTACGATTCTGCAGGATTATCAAGCCATCGCCAGGCAAGATGACCTGACCTATCTCGCGCGCAAGGATTTGATCTCCGGGACCGACTGACACATTCGTCATGTGGCATTCATCTTCGTGTCGGCTATATAAAGAAGACGCGTAGAGTGGAGACACCATGATTCGAACCGTATCTCTCGCCAGCCTGGCGGCCCTTGGCTTGTCCTTTTCAACCCATGCCCAAGCCGTGGATGAAGACGAAATTGTACGCCTGCCCGGACAAGGAGAAGTGCGTTCATCAGATGTCCGCCAACGCGCCCAAGCGGATCGCCTGAAACCTGGCGCCGGACTCTTCCTGACCTTTGACAGCAATGAGGATGGCCGCATCAGTCAGTTTGAAATCGATGCCGGCATCCCGATCGCGTTTCAAAAAGCGGACAAGAATGGCGATGGCTATCTGACCGCGCTTGAACAACAGGATTGGGCGGCCAGCCTGCCGACCCGCGATGACAGCCTCGCCAATCCGTTTCGCTTCGACCCCAATCTCGATCGCCGGGTCGATCTGGAAGAATTCACAACCGTGATCGTCAATCTCGGCACCGACTATGCGGACGAGTCATCGGGCGACATTATCGTGGCGGACCTCAAGGCGCCGCGACAGCGCGGCGATGGGCGCCGCAATCCTGCCGATGAAGTTCTGGAACGCCGCCGCGATGACCGGGCGCCCGGCCAGCGCAGACAGTCTTCCGCGAATTAGCCCGCACGCTCGAACGCCTGATCGAGCCAGCTTTTCACATCGCCATCAAACTCATCAAGCTGGGTCAGCCTGACCTTGTGCGTGCACATGCCGCTCATCGCTTCCAAACGCCCCTCGGGCGCGACACCTTTCAGATTGATACCAAGATCGATCCGCGTCTTGGTACTGGGCTGGATGAGTGCAAACTGCTTCTTGCGACGCAAGCTGACACTGGTCTTCTTCGGTGAGATTTCGAGCTCACTGCCATAGGTGGATACGTAGTCGATAATTGCATCATGAATCGGCTTCAGCGATTCCTTGCTCTTATACTGATTGGCGATCAGATCATCGTCGCTGACATCCAGATTGCCGATGCATTTTTGCGCGATCAGATTTGCAAATCCGTGCGAGACACCATGCTCGCCTTTCAGCAGCTTCATGATCTCGCCATGCTTGGCGGCACCGCTGGACGCGACGAGCGTTTGCCATTCAGGCAGTGACCGGCCTGTTTTGTCCGGCATGTTGTCGATCATGGTCTGCGCAAGTTCTTCTGGAGACTTCGCCATATCTATCCCTCCTTCACCAGTTTCAAGGCCGCGTCATCTTCCAGCGGCCAGTTCTCAATCTTCTGTTCGTTCTTGGCCATCAAAGCCATCAGCGGCGCCATCACAGTCACCATGGTGCCGCTAAAGGCCGGGCGACCGGTTTCCGCCAGCTTCTTCAAATTCTTGGCGATGAAGACCTGACCGCCAATCATCTGCTTGTGCAGATCGCTGCCTTCAATCGCATTCTCGATGATCAGATCAAACTCGGTGCCGCCATCCTTCTCACGCAACTCATAGGTCACCTTGCACGGCTCATCCTTAAGATTGGTCATCTTGAATGTGTGACTGTAAAGGCGCGGCGGTTCGAAGGCGAGCACGTCGCCAACCACCATGGCGATCTTGCGGTTCGGATGCACCATACGCATTTTAACGCCTGGCTTGAGCCCAGCCCGCGTATCGCAAATGCTGCCAAAGAAGAAAGGCAGCGGCTTGTCCGTGGCGACCAGGATTGACCAAACCGTCTCGATCGGCGCCGCGATAAAGGTCCGGTGGATCGATTTTTCTGCATAATTCGGTGTGTCAGTCATTTTCCTCGTCCTGTTTTTTTCTGGTGTTTGATTTGGCGACCTGTTCCGCCGCTTGTTTGATAAAGCTCAGCCGGTCAGCCCAGACTTCGCTAAAGGCATCAATCCAGCGCTCGTGAATGGCCTGGATCGGCATGGCATTGAGATAAAGACGACGCGTGCGGCCATCCTTCTGGCTGATCAGAAGCCCGG
>JBCCZH010000076.1:0-10997 GCA_039188075.1 Pseudomonadota bacterium | reverse complement strand
TCATTCGCTTCATTCAAACCCCTCCAGATTCAGGTTACCGCCCGAACCATAGTTGATCGCGGCGACCTGTCGATGGGGTTTTGGGCGCAGTCACGCCTTGGCCGAGACCGGGTATCCGAGCCAGGGTTTTACCGTTTTCATCACGAGCGAGCTTTGAATTCGGCTGACATGCGGCAGCGCGGCGATCACCTTTCGATAAATCGTCTCATAGTCACGCGTATCCTTGGCCGCGACCTTGATCAGGTAGTCCGCGGTCCCGGTCATCAAATGACATTCAAGAACTTCGGGCCGGCGACTGGCCGCCTTTTCAAAAGTCGCGAGCGCCGCATCCTTCTGACTATCAAGCGAGACTTCGACAAAGAAGGTCATGCCCAGGTCCAGCTTTGCACCGCTCAAGCGGGCGCCATAACCCTCGATAAATCCGTTCTCCTCGAGCAGCGTGATCCGCCGCGCGCAGGCAGACAGGGACATACCGACCTGGTCCGCGATTTCGGCGATTGGGCGCCGGCAATTCTCTTGCAGCGCAGCCAGTATTTTCCGATCTATCTTATCCATAGGAATAATTTCTATCGCCAAACGCATATTTTGTCGAAGAATTTCCTGCCATGCCGTATTTTCTTCGATTTTTAGCAAACCCTTTTCACAGCCATTAGGATAGACTGTCGCCAGAACTGAGCTGGAGGATGAAATGCGGATTGGCGTCCCGAAAGAAATCAAGAATCACGAATACCGGGTCGGACTGACACCGGAAAGCGTCGCGGAACTGGTTGCCGATGGCAATGACGTTCTGGTCGAGACTGCGGCCGGTCAGGGCATCGGCGCAAGCGATGAGATCTATCGCCAGCATGGTGCTGAAATCGTTTCGACTGCGAAAGACGTGTTCGATCGGGCCGAGATGATTATCAAGGTCAAGGAACCCCAGGCCGCCGAGCGCGCCATGCTGCGCCGGGATCAGATCCTGTATACGTATCTGCACCTCGCTCCCGACCCGGAACAGACCAGGGACCTGATCAAATCCGGCGCGGTCTGTATCGCCTATGAGACCGTGACCAGCGATGATGGCGACTTGCCGCTTCTCAAACCGATGAGCCAGGTTGCCGGACGTCTGGCGATTCAAGTTGGCGCCGCCGCACTGCAGAAGAATGCTGGTGGACGCGGCGTGCTGCTGGGCGGCGTCCCGGGCGTCGCGCCCGCGAAAGTGATCGTTATTGGTGGCGGAGATGTTGGGTATAATGCCGCGCTGATGGCCGTCGGCATGCAGGCGGATGTCACGATTCTCGAACGCGATAATGGCGTCATGGAAAGGCTCTCGGCACAGTTCGGCGCATCAGCCCGCGTCATTCGCTCAACCCCTGCCCTATTGAACGCCTTGCTCGAGACGGCCGACATGGTTGTTGGCGCAGTGCTCATCCCCGGCGCCGCGGCGCCAAAACTGATCACGCGCGACATGCTCTCAATCATGCAGAAGGGCAGCGTTCTTGTGGATGTCGCGATCGATCAAGGCGGCTGTTTCGAAACCTCTCGCCCGACCACGCATGATGACCCGACTTATGAAGTCGATGGGGTGATCCATTATTGCGTCGCCAATATGCCGGGCGCGGTCGCGCGAACATCGACCTATGCGCTGAACGCCGCGACCCTGGTGCATGCGAAACGCATTGCACGTCTCGGCTGGAAAGCGGCCCTGGCCCGTGACCCGCATCTGCTCAACGGTTTGAATGTTTGTCAGGGGCATTTGACCTATCAAGCGGTTGGCGACGCGCTCGGGATCGAGACGCGCGCGCCGCAGGATCTGCTCGACTAAGGGCCCACCGAACCTCGAGAAATCTCTTCCCCTTCGCGCGATGTGGCCTCATAAAAGGTGGCAAAAGACACATACGTGCACTCTAGGGAGAAGAGTATGAAAACGCGCGCCGCCGTCGCCTTTGAAGCGAAGAAACCGCTGGAAATTGTCGAACTCGATCTCGAGGGTCCGAAGGAGGGTGAAGTCCTGGTCGAAGTCATGGCCACGGGCATCTGCCATACGGATGCCTACACACTCGACGGATTGGACAGCGAGGGTATCTTTCCCAGCATTCTCGGGCATGAAGGCGCTGGCATCGTGCGTGAGATCGGCACGGGTGTGACCAGTGTGAAGCCAGGCGATCATGTCATCCCGCTTTACACGCCGGAATGTCGCCAGTGCAAAAGCTGTCTGTCAGGCAAGACCAATCTCTGCACCGCGATCCGGGCCACGCAGGGCAAGGGGGTGATGCCGGACGGCACATCGCGCTTCTCTTACAAGGGCGAGACGATTTATCATTATATGGGCTGCTCGACCTTCTCGAACTTTACCGTGCTGCCAGAGATTGCTGTGGCAAAGATTCGCGAGGACGCTCCCTTCGACAAGACTTGCTATGTGGGCTGCGGCGTGACCACAGGCGTGGGGGCTGTCACCAATACGGCCAAAGTTCAGGCCGGCGATAATGTGGTCGTCTTCGGTCTGGGGGGAATCGGCCTGAACGTGATCCAGGGCGCAAAAATGGTCGGCGCGGACAAGATTGTCGGCGTCGACATCAACCCGGCCAAGAAAGAATGGGGCGAGAAGTTCGGGATGACGCATTTCGTCAACCCGAAAGAGACCAGCGATGTGGTCGCGCATCTGGTCGAACTGACCGATGGCGGCGCAGACTATTCGTTCGATTGCACCGGCAATACGGACGTCATGCGCCAGGCGCTGGAATGCTGCCATCGCGGTTGGGGCACGAGCGTCATTATCGGTGTCGCCGAAGCCGGTAAAGAAATCGCCACACGCCCGTTCCAGCTGGTCACCGGACGCAACTGGCGCGGCACGGCTTTTGGCGGCGCCAAAGGGCGGACGGACGTGCCGAAAATTGTCGACTGGTACATGCAGGGCAAGATCCAGATCGACCCGATGATCACGCATGTCATGCCACTGGACAAGATCAATGACGCGTTTGATCTGATGCATGCTGGCGAGAGCATTCGCTCGGTCGTGGTGTATTAGTGCCTGATCGCCAGTTCTCTGATCCGAGACTGGCGGATCTTTATGATCTTGGAAATGCAGGGTCAGAGGATCGCGACTTTTATCTCAGTCTTGCAGGCGCAAGGCCTGTAGACGTCCTGGATCTTGGCTGCGGCACAGGATTGCTGAGCAAGGCCTTTGCCAAGCGTGGGCACCGCGTGGTCGGCGTCGATCCAGCCAGGGCCATGCTCGACGTTGCAAGGCGATCCCCTCAACCGGCCAATACGGAATGGGTCGAGTCGACTTCTGAGGCTTACCGCTCTGATCGCAGATTTGATCTCGTCATCATGACCGGACATGCCTTCCAGGTGCTGCTTTCAGATCAGCAAATCCTGCAAACCTTGCGGACCATGGCGCAGCATCTGAAACCGGATGGCGTGGCCGTTTTCGAAACCAGAAACCCGGCCGTGGACTGGGACTCGGTCTGGGCCAGAGAGTATACAATGGAAACACCAAACGGGCACGTGCGTGCGGTGCGCCGTATGACGAACTCATCGCGCGCGCCGCACTATTTAAGCTTCGCCTGGGACTATCACTTCACAGGCGAGACGCTGACCTCAGACAGCACGCTTCGTTTCGCAACCAAAGCCGAAATTTCCGACTTGGCCTCCGAGGCAGGATTGACGGTATCGCAAGTCTGGGGCGACTGGGATCGCGCCCCATTTAATCACGAAACCTCTCGCGAGATGATCTTTCAATTGATGCACAAGGAGCTGCGGCAGACATGACCCTTACCTCCATCTCTTCCTGGACCTCTTTCGGCGGCACGCTCAGCGTGCATGACCATGAAAGCACGCTCACGGATTGCACCATGCGGTTTGCCGTCTACACGCCGCCACAGGCGCAGGACGGTCCGGTGCCCGTCCTCTGGTATCTGTCCGGCCTGACCTGCACCTGGGCCAATGTCATGGAAAAGTCAGGCATTCAGAAACATGCCGCTGAACATGGCCTGATGATCGTGGCGCCAGATACCAGCCCGCGCGGCGATACTGTGGCGGATGATGACGCCTATGACCTTGGTCAGGGCGCTGGATTCTATCTCACGGCCACACAAGCCCCCTGGGCCGCGCATTACAAAATGGACCAATACATCACGGATGAGCTGCCGGACCTGATCGCGAGACACTTCCCGGCGGATATGGACGCACAAGGCATTACCGGTCACTCCATGGGCGGACATGGGGCGCTGACGCTGCACTTGAAAAACCCGTTCATCTATCAGACCTGTTCCGCCTTCTCCCCGATCGTCTCACCGGCGCGTGTGCCTTGGGGACAAAAGGCGCTGGAGGCCTATCTCGGCCCGCTCTCTGTGGCATGGGAGGCTTATGACGCGACTGAACTGGTCAAGGAAATGCCGTCAGAAGCTGACATCCTGATCGACCAGGGCGATGCTGATCAATTCCTCGATGAACAGCTCGATCCAGCCATGTTCCTGAAAGAGGCCCGGGACCATGGTCAACGCGTGACCCATCGCATGCAACCCGGCTATGACCATTCATACTATTTCATCGCAAGCTTTATGGCTGATCATGTGCGATGGCATGCAGAGCGTCTGAACTCAAAGGGATGACCGGGGTCACCCGCCCTCTTCCCAGCTGCCTCCCAGCGCCAGGTTCAGAGCGACCCATTCATCCAGCTGCGCGCGTTCAATGCTGACGACATCGCCCTCATTCGACAGGACGCGCTGTTGAATGGTGAGCACGTCGAGCAAGTCCGTCTCGCCTTCCTCATAGCGCAGATTGACGATCCGCAATGCGTTGCGAGCTTCGGAGGCGGCCTGTTCGAGCTGGACGGCGCGGTCTTTCAGAACCACAGTCTGGTCGAGCGAGCCTTCGACTTCCTGAAACGCCGTCAGAACCGTATCCGCATATCCGGCAATGGCTTGAGTTTGTTCCGCGCTTGCCTGCTCCACTTGAGACTCGCGCAATCCGCCATCGATCAGCGGTGCCACAAGACTGGTCGCCGCTTGCCAGGCCACATTGGTCGGATTGATCAAGTTGGTCAGATCACCGGATGACCCACCCAGGCTGCCGGTCAGGCTTATAGAGGGCATCCGCGCCGCTTTCGCCTGATCGAGACTGTTAAACGCCGAAGCGACCCGGCGCTCCGCCGCGATCACATCTGGGCGCCGTTCGAGGATTTCCGACGGCACGCCAGGCGGCGGCGGTGCCGGTACGTCCGGCAAGTCACGACGCAATTCCAGGTCAGCTGCCGGATAACGTCCCAGCAAGACCTCGAGCGACCGCAAGGCGTCGCGTTGCGAGCCCTGGGCTGCAATCAAGGAGTCCCTCGTTCGCGCCAGGTCGGAGCGAGACAGCGCGACATCCTGAGACGTCGCCATCCCAAACTCGAACTGAACGCCGACAATCCGATCCGTCTCATTCAGGGCATCCAGCGTGTTGCGCACGGTCTCGGCCTGTCGGTCCGCTTCGATCGCAAGAAAATACCCGCGCGCGACAGCCGCTGCGAGTGAGTACTGACTGTAGACATAGTCAGCTTCAGCCGCTTCCGCGCTCAGCACAGCGGCTTGATTGCCGGCCCGGATACGGCCCCAGAGATCCAGTTCCCAGCTCGCTTGTCCGGTCAGGGAATAGCTGTCCGCGCCCGTGTCTTCGATATTGCCGCTGCGCGTCGCCCCGGATGACAGGCTGACCGACGGCGACAGTGCCGCGCCCGCCTGCCCGGCCAAAGCCCAGGAGCGTTGCACATTCGCTGCCGCGGCCTGCAGGTTGCGATTGTTCGCCAGCGCTTCCTCGACCAGCGCGTCGAGTACGGGATCCTCAAGCTGAGCAATCCAGCCAGCCTGGACCGGGCCAACGCGTTCCCCGGCCATCGCCCAGGCATTCGGCGCATCTGGCAAACTGTCGCGCGCTGCCTGTCCAGCCGTTTCAGGGGTCGTGATGGTCGCGCAGGCAGCAAGCGATACCAGCGCGCAACTCAGGAGAAAGGGCTTCATCATGCGGGGGCAAGCTCCTCTTCTGGCTCCGGGTCCGGCATGGGCGGCGGGAGCGCCGATTCATCGCGATGAATACCAAATAGAAGCGCGTAAAGCACGGGCGTGACCAACAGGGTGATCAAAGTCGCGAAAGACAGGCCAAAGGCCAGCACCACGGTCATCGACTTGAAGAAGGCGTCGAAATAGAGCGGCAGGATGCCGAGTACCGTCGTGAACGCCCCCATTGTGACAGGCCGCAACCGACTGGCCGCAGATTCGACTAGGGCATCAAATCGGGGCATGCCGGACGCGATCAATTCATCGGTTGAGTCGACCAGAACCAGCGAGTTCTGGATCAACAGGCCGGAGAGGGAGAGCAAACCCAGTATCCCCATGAACTCGAGCGGCGTCTGCGTGATCGCAAGCCCGACCACGACGCCGACAATGGCCAGGGGAACGATCGACCAGATCACAATCGGCTGGCGCACCGCATTGAACAGAACCACGACGACAAGGACCATGGCCAGAAGTCCCAGAGGAATGGTGCTTGCCAGATTGGATTGCGCCTCGCTGGACGACCCGAACTCGCCATCCCATTCCAGCGTATAGCCCGGCGGCAATTCGATACTCTCTATCTGCGGCCGCAGGCGAGAGAACAGAGCGTCGGCAAGCTCTCCGACAGCCGGGTCGGCCTGCGCCTTGATAGATAATACGCGATCGGTGCGCAGCAGTCTTGCATCGCGCCAGATCAGGTCGCCATCATCGATGACTTGCGCCATGGGGACTGGCTGCTGGGTCGTCGGGCTCAAGATCTGGATAGACACTAGGTCCCAGGTGCTGGTGCGCTCGTCGGCTGGGGCGCGGGAAATGATCGGGATCAGCGTGTCGCCTTCCCGATAGACGCCGCGCTGCAAGCCGCTGAAATTCTCCGCCAGGGCATCGGCCATATCCTTGCGCGTGATGCCCACGCGTTCGCCCTTATTCTGCGAATAGACCGGCTGGAAGACCGGCACGGGGCGGCGCCAGTCATCCTTGATCAAAACTGCTTTCGGGTCCGCCGCCATAATCTGTTTGGCCTGATTGACCAGATCCCTGAGGATCGCGGGGTCGGGCCCCGCAAAAGTCGCCTCGATCTTGGAGCCCCCGCCGGGGCCAAGTCGAAACTTCCAGACCTTGGCCTGAGCATCCGGAAAATTGGCATCGGCATAGGCCTGGATCTCGGCAATCAGCTGATCATTCAACCGATAATCGGATGTCTTCATCAGCAGCTGACCATAAGCCGGATTGTCGGATCCAACTTCATAAGTCAGCATGTATCGCAGCGTGCCGCCGCCGACGCTGGTGTGAATATGTTCAACGCCTTCAATACCGCGCATATGCTCTTCCAGCGCCAGCATATCTGTGCGCGTGCGCTCAATATCCGTGCCTTCCGGCAGGAAATAGTCGACGACAATTTGCGGCGATGTCGAAGCAGGGAAGAAGCCGGACTGGACAAATCGAAAGCCCCAGATGGCGAGCACAAAAACGGCCACCGTCGCCACCAGGGAAAGCGCCTTCTGCGCCAACACGGCGCGAATGAGACTCTTATACCAGCTCATGAATCGCCCATCGGGCGCGTCTTCCGTCGTCGCGGTCTGGGTCGATTCCGGAAAGGCCCAGTAACAGAATAGAGGCGTGATCGTGAAAGCCAGAACCCAGCTCAAACCCAGCGCAATCAAAACGACCCAGAACAGGGAATTGGTGAACTCGGCGGTGTCCCCTGGCGCAAAACCGATCGGCGCAAAGGCGATGATCCCGACCAGCGTTCCCCCAAGCAGCGGTTTCAGATTCTTCCTTGTGACCTCGATCGCCACGTCAATTTTCTTGCGCCCTTTCTGGATGCCGACCAGAATCCCGTCCGTGATGACAACACCATTATCGACCAGCATGCCGAGCGATATGACCAGGGCGCCGAGGGAAATACGGTGCATTGGAATGCCGGCTACCCACATGATCAACAGGGTCGCCGCCATGGTCAGGAGCACGGTCGCACCCATGACCAGACCGGATCGAAAGCCCATAAAGATCAGCAAGGTGACAAAAACGATGGCCAGCGCCGTGACAACGTTCCAGGCAAAGGCCGCGATCGACTCGTCGACGACTTTGCCTTGGTGATAATATTCGTGCAGCACCATGCCGCCGGGCCTGAGCGGCTCAAGCTGGCGGAGCTTGGCATCCACGGCCTCGCCCATTTTGACGACATTCACACCGGACAGGTTCGAAATGCCGATGCCCAGTGCCGGCTGACCATCATAGCGAAGATAAAGCGGTACCGGATCCCGATAGCCGCGAGTCACGTCGGCAATATCGCCAAGCCGGGCAATCCCGCCAGTCCTCTGATCGCCAATGTACAGGGCCTTGATCGCATCCACCGAGGTGATTTCCCCGGTCGGGTGGACGTCCAGCCTTTCGTCACCGATCAGGACATCGCCCGCGCTGGCGACCGTGTTCTGCTGCGAGAGTGTGTCATAAACCTGATTGAGCGAGACCCCGAGAGAGGCGGCGCGGTCGCGTGCGACCTCAACATAGATCACCTCTTCCTGATCGCCGACAATGCCGACTTTCGCGACCCCATCGACGAGCAGCAGGTCGCGCCGCAACTCCTTGGCATAGTCCAGCAAATCCGTGGGCGTATAGCCCTCACCCGTCAGCATGTAATAGATGCCATAGACATCGCCGAAATCATCATTGACGACCGGTGTGCTCGCGCCCGGTGGCAACTCGCGTTCCGAATCCGCGATCTTGTTGCGCACCTTGGTCCAGACGACTTGCAGGTCGGATTTGGTCGTCGAAGCTTCGTAGCGGATCTCTACGCTGATATCAGACAATCCCGCTGACGACACTGAACTCACCGACTTCACCTCCGGCAGCTGTTGCAGCGCGGTTTCGAGCGGTTCGGTGACTTCATTCATCACCTCTTCCGGCGAAGCGCCGGGATATTGGGTGATCACTTTCGCGACCCGGATGGTGAATTCCGGATCTTCGAACCGCGCCATATTGTTGAAGGCCAGCCAGCCGCCGACCAGCGCGATGATCATCGCAATGCTGCACAGCATGGGATTTCGAATGGACCATTCGGCGATGTTCATGGTCGCCTCCTAGCGCGGCTGCCAGGGGCGCACGGTCATACCTTCATTGAAGAAGGTCACACCGGCCGCGATGACCGTTTCCCCGCCTTCAAGGCCATCGACAACCGTGACGTTTTCGCCGCCTTCAGCACTCACGGTGACGCGCTGTTTGGTGATCTTGTAATTGTCCGGGTCAACGAGCCAGACATATGTCTGATTGCCTTCCGCCAGAATTGACGACAAAGGCACAGCAATCCCCTGAGGAAACAGATCCGATGCGGCGCTGAAATCCAGCGTCGTCTCAACCGTCGCCGTCATCCCGGGCAAGGTGAACAACTCCTCCGGCGGCGTGAAAGAGAAGCTGACCTCATAGGTCTGGGTTTCCGGGTCAGCCGTCCCCGCCGCCTCGCGAAATGCCGCCTGAATGGGGCTATCCGGCGCCGAGTCGAGGCGAACATTGACGCCGACCGGGATCAATTGCGGAATACGGGCAATAATGGTTCCGGGCATGTTCACGACGGCTTCGACTTCCTGAGTCTGGATCGTCGCGATGGATTCCTTGGCCTGCACATTTTGAAACCGGCGAGCGGAGACTTGCGATACCGAGCCGCTGAATGGCGCGCGCAACACCGTATCGCTCAAGCTCTTGCGCGCATTATCGAGCGCGGCGGCGGCGACATCGCGTGTGGTTCGCCGGGTTTCGAGTACGCTGCGTGAAATCGCGTCCTCCGCGACCAGGCGTTCCGCCCGCTCAAACTCGGCCGTCGCATTGTCAAACTCGGCCTGAGCTTGCGCGACCTGGTTCTGATTGTTGCGATTGTCGAGCCGCGCAATCACGTCTCCGCGTTCGACCACCTGCCCCTCAAGGACATTCAACTCGCGGATCTCACCAGCGACTTGAAAGGTCAGGTCGGCCGATTCAATCGCACGAATAACGGCTGGGAAGGTCAGGTTTCGCTGTGAGGTCGCTTGAGTTGCAATTGCCAGTTTGGCGGGTCGTGCCGAAACCGGTTCATCCGGCGCGGTCGTCTGCGCCGAGCACCCGGCCAGAATGGCGCAAAACAGGAATGCGACGGTCAAAGATAGATGCTGCATGGGTTGATATCACTCTCTACGCCCTTCCGGGCTTTTGAGCACTCTTAGCTCCAAGTGTCATCCTGATTCTCGTGATCGGCGTTTCAGCGAGGTGAAACCGCTCTTCCAAGCAATGTTGCGCGGC
Source organism: Pseudomonadota bacterium (assembly GCA_039188075.1). Lineage (GTDB taxonomy): Bacteria > Pseudomonadota > Alphaproteobacteria > Caulobacterales > Hyphomonadaceae > Henriciella. The sequence goes on along the minus strand of JBCCZH010000076.1, from coordinate 711 downwards.
AGCCTGCCCCGAAAAATCCGCAAGTATCATTGCAGCCATAAATTCAACCAGAAATAGATAATTAACCAAAGATCCGCATACGAAAAGCATGACTATACGACGGATATTGCTGGGATTCTGCCTGTTTGCGGCTGTAAATCTACCGGCCTCTGCGCAAACTGTTGAGGATGCGATACAGGCGGCTCTGCGGTACAGCCCGCAAATCGCGATTGGTGAAGCCGACACAGAAGCCGCCAAAGCCGACCAATTTGGCGCCCTTGGCGAGCTGCTGCCATCGGTTTCGGCGACCATTACCGCAGGCGAAGAACGCTGGCGCAGCGATGAGTTGGAACGCCTGCGCGCTGAAGATGGGGTGACTTATTCCCTCGAATTCTCACAACCGGTGTTTCAGGGCGGGTCCGCCTATTTCGGACTTAAGGATGCACGCGCCTCGACGCAGGCACAAAGACTGCTCGAGCGCGAAAACCGGCAAACCGTGGCGGAAGCGGCCGCGATTGCGCACGCTGCCCTGATCCTGGACCGGGAGATTGTCAGCCACCGCACCAAGAGTCTCGATTTGCTGATGCAGCAGGTGACGATCACGGATAGCCGCCGGGAAGCTGGCGCCGAAAGCCTGATTGCCGTTTCGCAGGCGCGCTCGCGGATGGAGCAGGAACGCGCCGAACTGGTGCGGGCCGAAGCCAGCCGCTCTGTCTCCGAAGCCAATTATAC